>NZ_QGAD01000027.1:0-40722 GCF_005233705.1 Paenibacillus sp. CFBP13512
GCTTTCCAAATTTATTCTCCTTATTTGTATTCTATGAAGTTAGACCTATAATAACATATTCAAAGCTAGCAATAACAATAAAAATACATTATTTATTCTTATTTATATAAAGTATTTTTTTCAAATTACGGTTTCATCACGAAAAATTTTAAGCATATATATTACTAGAAATAATTTTCTCTTATAAAATAGTAAAAAATTAGAGGGTTTACTAAAGTAAACCCTCTAATTTTTATTATTTTTGCTTATTCCCACTCAATCGTAGCTGGTGGTTTGGACGTAATATCATACACAATCCGGTTCACATTATCAACTTCATTAACAATACGTACCGAAATCTTTTCTAACACATCCCAAGGGATACGTGCCCAGTCGGCAGTCATGCCGTCAATTGACGTTACTGCACGAATACCTACGGTATATGAGTACGTACGAGCATCGCCCATGACTCCTACGCTCTTCATGTTCGGAAGGGCTGTGAAGTACTGCCAAATTTCGCTTTCAAGACCCGCTTTAGCGATCTCTTCACGTAAGATATAATCCGAATCGCGAACGATTTGCAATTTATCTTCAGTCACTTCGCCCAATACACGAATCGCTAGACCTGGACCTGGGAAAGGTTGACGCCATACGATGGCAGCTGGTAATCCACACTGTTCGCCGACTTTACGTACTTCGTCTTTGAATAGTGCTTTCAGTGGCTCTACCAATTCAAAGTGCATATCTTCTGGCAATCCACCTACATTATGGTGAGATTTGATCGTTTGTGCTGTTGCTGTACCACTTTCTACGATATCCGTATACAGTGTACCTTGTGCTAGATAAGCGAAGTCACCTAATTTACGGGATTCTTCATCGAAGCAGTAGATAAATTCGTTACCGATGATTTTACGTTTTTGCTCTGGATCGTCAACGCCTACTAATTTAGACAAGAAACGCTCTTGCGCATCAATTTTGACAACTTTCATATCGAACTTGCCGACGAAAGTCTCCATTACACTTTCCGCTTCACCTTTACGCAATAGACCGTGGTCGATAAACATACATGTTAATTGCGGACCAATCGCTTTGTGCAACAGAATCGCAACAACTGAAGAATCGACACCGCCACTAAGTGCGCATAACACATTTTTGTCGCCGACTTGAGTACGAATCTCTTCGATTGTATCTTCGATAAACGTCTCCATACTCCATTCGCCCGCACATTTACAAATTTCATATAAGAAGTTACGGATCATTTCATTACCGAACACAGAGTGACGTACTTCTGGATGGAACTGCACTGCATACAATTGACGCTCTGCATTACTCATCGCTGCAATCGGTGCAGATTCTGTGCTTGCATCCAATACGAACCCTTCTGGCAAACCGACTACATGGTCACCATGACTCATCCATACGGTGTGACTGGATTCCATGCCTTTATTTAGTTCGCAATGAGCCATAAAGTCTACATCTGACTTCCCGTACTCACGCTTCGCAGAACGTTCTACTTTACCGGACAATTGTTGAGCCATTAACTGCATACCGTAGCAAATACCAAAGATTGGCACATTGAGATCATAGATCGCTGGATCTACATGTGGTGCATTTTCAGCATATACGCTAGATGGTCCACCAGAGAAAATAATTCCTTTTGGTGATAATTCACGAATCTTTTCTACAGGTGTATTAAAAGGCATTAACTCACTGTATACCCCAAGATCACGGATACGTCTTGCGATCAACTGGTTATACTGTCCTCCAAAATCGAGCACTACAATTATTTCACTTGGACTATTCATTCACGAGCCTCCCATATTTCAATGAGTCTAATTATACCTATGTGCAAAAGCCACCGTCAAGGCTTCCCACCTTACTATAGCAATTAAAATCAGGGTTTCTTCCCGTCTTACTCAAGATTGCGCTTACATTTTAGAAATAACAAGATTTCTTTTAAAATAGACCTGTTAATAGACTTTGTACTTTCCGATAGATTATGATGTAATAGATTGTTTTATTTTAACAACAATAGTCAAATATAGAGAAATTATAGTATTCCGGAGGACAGCACATGCAATTGATACATTATATAGAATCTCTTTTTACTCATCATGGTTATCTGGTACTATTTCTAGGGTTGTTGCTTGAATTTATTGCTCTTCCGTTCCCTGGCGAAACAACGATGGGATACGCTGGTTATTTATCTTATATGGGTCGCCTCAATATGGCATTATTATTGCTGTGTGCTTTTGCCGGTACTACGATCGGAATGACGATTACTTATTTTATCGGTCGAAAAGCAGGGCTTCCGTTCTTACGTAAATATGGTAAATGGTTGCTTCTTCCAGAATCGAAGTTGGATAAAGCACAATCGTGGTTTGGTAAATATGGATATACGCTTGTGTTTTTTGGATATTTTATACCGGGGGTACGCCATTTCACCGGTTACTTCTCAGGTGTGATGAACTTTAAGTTCTGGCGGTTTGCCGCTTATTCGTATAGTGGAGCATTAATCTGGGTTGGTGTATTTCTAGCGTTAGGTCGAATTTTTGGACCGCAATGGACGATGGTCTTTCACTGGATTCATGAATATTCATTTGAAGCGATTGCGATCATTGTGGTGCTAATCTTATTCTTTATTCTTGTGAAGTTCCGCAGAAGATTAGGAATTGCACTGGTGAATCGATTTGGTAAAAAAAAGCCGGATGATTCCGCAGATGAATAAACTAAAAATTAAAAAAACAGCGAAGAACCGGGCAATGGATGCCACGATCTTCGCTGTTTTTTTATTATTTTATATTGAATGTGACACTATTAGACGATACGCTCATACTGCTATTAGCACTTTTGGCAGCTTGGGTAGGTGTTTTAGGTACACCGTCTACAGTAATGTTAGTCACTGATGCTTTTACTACTCCTGAAGCTTTTGTATTTGTATCTTTTATATCAGCTATAGTAGCTAGAATCTTATAAGAATCAATATTGGCAATCCCAGTTCCATTTTTCTCCATTATAACTGCCAATTTTGTTGGTGAAGCATTTGAACATGTAGAATTAGCGCATTTAGCTAACCCCTGCAATTTAAGTCTTGTAGTCTTTACATTATCATGAACATAATTTTTCCAAAAACTTACTTGCACTTCTTCACCTGGGATATACCCATTTTGAAATTGAACTGCATCATAACCATCAAGCATAGTATCTGTAGACCAAGGGTCTTTAGAACCTAATTTTAAATAAGGTTTCCATACCTGATGACCATTTGAGGTCGGATTTAATGGACTATATTGCAATCCGGCATCAACCTCTGTAGCCCCGGTAAATCCTACATATGTATATGTAGTACCCGTATTTGCATTTAATTGCTTTATATTATTATCTGTGTTTATTCTTGCTTCTAATAGATTACCAGAAGGTACAGTTGCTCTCGCACCCATTCCTCCTGAGATTGGAGCGAGTGAAGCTAAGTTCTGAGTATACATACTGTTAGAACTTGATTTAACAGAAGTATCAATCGACGAATGAGTATTTAGATCAACAATTTTGGCAATAGGATTAGAGTTAGAAGAATCTTCATAAAAATATAAATCTTTATTAGCTTCATCAATATAGAAATAATCATACACTTCTTTATTTGCTACTAACATCTGAGAAAAATCAGATGACTGAGAAGTTCCCCTAGTTTCTTTGATAACACTTTGTGCTTGAGAGATAAACTTATTTACATTTTGAGTAGAAACATTAGCTACATTAGTTACTTTCACAAAACTTGCTAGTGAGTTATTATCCTGTGTATATGTATTTGCTGTTACTGTACCATTTGTCACACCTATATCAGCTGCAGAAATTTTTAAAGAACTTGTTTCTAAAAACAACATACCAATAATAATTACAGTTATAAATTTTCTCAATTCTTCCACCTCAACTATTAAGTTTTAAAAAATCTAACTTCACTTCTATCCTCCTTATATGTATTTTTTTTCCTAACATTATTCTTATATCATTTTATTGTAAACATGTAAATCTTTTATTTTAAAAAATCTACATTTGTATATTTTTTCTTCATGAAATATACTGTTTATGTAATAAAAACCATATGCACTCAGGAGGCACAATATCATGAAAGTAAGTAAATATGTTATTCCGCTAGTTGTTTGTCTATGTTTAGGTCTTTGTATACCTTTTCATATCACATCAGCCAAAGACAATACAACACATGCACTAGAATCTATCAGCTACATACAAACTTCATTAGGCACTTCCTATGCTATTGACAAAGACGGTACTACTTGGACGTGGGGTGTAGGCCGAAATTCAGGAACAGGCGATAATTATGTTCACGTTTCTCCACTTTCTTTTACTACACCGACTGCATCTTTCAAAATGTTTGCTCCCGGTACGGACGTCTATACAAGTGCGGTGACCAAAGAGGGGCTAGTGTATACATGGGGAGTTGATGATCCAAGTGGACAAAAAACATCTAGCCCCGTACAAGTACAAGGTCTGAAAGATATCGCTACTACAGCTACCGGTACACATCACTTTCTCGCCCTGGATAACAATGGACAAGTATGGGGATGGGGTGATAATACAGAAGGCCAATTGGATAAGTCCAAAGTAAATACCACACCTTTTTACAATACACCTGTACATCTGTCCGGTTTGGATGAAGTAAAGTCTATTAATGCCAGTGATAACTATTCGATTGCCTTAAAAAAAGATGGAACACTCTGGGGATGGGGATCTGTTAGTAGCCCTTCGATATCGCCGACGTTGCTGATCGGCGGAAAACAGATTGTATCTGCTACTATGAGCTATGGGAAAGTTATCGCTGTCAACAAAAATGGAAAAGTACTGTATTGGGATCTTACTTCTGGTATGCATGCTCCCAAAACCTATACATTGAAACTACCAGTCACTTCGACAGATAACGGTTCAGCGGGTGTAATCTATGCGATTACAACTAATGGTTCGGTCTGGGAAATAGATCGTCAAAGCAATCCACCAGTTATCACACAGGTAAAAGGATTACAAAAAATTGTACAGATTTCTTCAGGTAATAGCTTTACACTGGCTCTTGATCAGAACGGTACTGTTCACAGCTGGGGCATTAATTCCGCAGGGCAGCTCGGTATTGGTAGTCCATTCGCTTCAGATGGTACTCCCACACCGGTTATTGTACAAAAGCCTATCACTGTACAATTGAATAAGACTGAGCTTCGGATGCCCAATTTGCCATTCTTAAAACAAAGTGCTGTCTATGTACCCGTACGTGGGCTGTTCGAGAAAATGAATGCTACAGTTATATGGGATAGAAAAAATAAAAATAATGTATCTATCACAAGCGGCACCACTAGCATTCACCTAACCAAAGGAAAAAATACTGCTATTGTGAACGGTAAAAATATTCCTTTGTCTTCTCCACCCCAGTATGCTAATGAGAGTATTTTTATTCCGCTACGCTTTATTTCAGAAACGATTGGTGCTCATGTCAATTGGGATAGCACAAATTATACGGTCAGCATTGATACTAGTAATGACCATCATTAATATCCAGTAGATCATGAAATATTACAGAAAAAAGAGCCTGTCGATGAATTAACTCAATCGACAAGCTCTTTTTTCATAAACTTTTTGTTAACAGATTCTGTCTACTTTATAGCAATTTCTCTGCTGCAATACCCAAAAAGACTTTAGCTCCATTCACAAGCGCACGTTCATCAATATCGAATCGTGGATGGTGATGTGGGAATGCGGTATCTTCGGTTTCATTTTTCGATCCGACAAAGAAGAAGTTACCCGGACGCTCTTGTAGATAATAGGCAAAGTCTTCTGCACCCATCGCTGGTGGCAACATGAGAAATGCTTCTTCGCCCATCGTATCAACGACGACTTTTTGAACATGTTCTGTTTGTTCTGGTGTATTCACGACGGTTGGATACCCGTGAATATAATTAATCGTATATGTGGCATGATTGGCTAAAGTAATTCCGTGTACCAAGTCACGAATATCTTGCTCGATCTTAGTTCGAATCTCTGGATCAAATGCACGAACTGTACCTTCGATCTTCGCTTTGTCGGCAATAACGTTAAACGCTTGTCCTGCTTGGAACACACCGACAGTCACTACTGCTGATTGCATAGGGCTGATATGACGGGATACAATCGTCTGCAAAGCACCGACTAACTGGCTACCAATCACGATAGAATCGACTGACAGATCAGGCTGTGCTCCATGTCCGCCTTTACCTTGAATCGTAATCGAAAAGGAATCTGCCGATGCCATCGCAGGGCCTGAAGCTGTTCCGATTTTGCCTAGTGGAAGAGCACTTGCTAAATGCGCTCCATACACTTCATCGACTCCGTCTAATGCTCCATCTTCGACCATCGCTTTGGCTCCACCTGGAAGTAATTCTTCAGCATGTTGGAAAATAAAACGAATCTTGCCTTTCAAATGGGCTTGTTGATCACTAAGTACACGGGCTACGCCAAGTAGTGTCGCTGTATGCCCATCATGTCCGCAAGCATGCATAACGCCATCATTTTGCGAACGATAGTCCACTGTATTTTCTTCATGGATGGGCAATGCATCGAAGTCTGCACGAAAAGCAATCGTTGGCCCTGCTTGTCCGCCCTGTAGATCAGCTATTAATCCGCCTTCACCTACACCTGTCCGCACTTCATAACCGAATCCTTTGAGTGTATCTGCAATAAATTGTGATGTTTTGACTTCTTGAAATGATAATTCAGGAAACTGGTGCATATGTCTGCGCCAAGCGACCATTTGATCAAATTGTGCTTCTATTGCTTGTATCCATTGTTGTTTTATCATAACTGTAAGCCTCCTATATAGTGTGAATCAATCTCTAAATATTCCATTATTTAGAAAAAACCAATGAATCCAAACTAACATAGCTCACTCTTTATGTCAAATTTATCATATAAAATTATAGTGTTATAGATACTATTTAATTTCTAATTTTTACTTTTTGTACGCATGTAGACGGAGTTCACCTGAAATATATTCACCCAAGTAAATCTCTGATATCTGATAATGGGTTTCTTCTTTGACTCGATTTTCTAACCATTTGATATCTTTATGAATAAGATCCAGTACATCTTGATTCACCTGTCCATCTACAATAATAGGATAGCGTATATTTTCGTCTCCATACTGGATGACGGTTAATTGTCCATTTTGTTCTAATATCGCTCGTTTTACATTTTGGATTTCGTAGATACCTATTGCACGTAGCTTGAACATTAATTCATTGGCTGAAATACCGCAACGTAGACATTCTCCCACTTCCACTTCACCATTGACGACAAGATTGATCGGCTTGCCATCGACAATACGTTTAATATATGGATTGTGCTGTTTGAGGAATTTGATCATAAATACAAGTAATGTCCAGATCATCAATACTAGAAAAAATTGCAATGGCTTTACAGCTTCATTGTAGATCACACCCCCTATAATGCCCCCGAGCACATAATTCTGTACTTGATCGATGGCGGAAGTTGGCGCTAAATTACCTTTGCCCATTAGATTAATCTGTAACACCAGACAAAGAATACCCAGTGCTAATTTGATAATAACCGGATAATATGCTTCCATAATTTGGTTCCTTTCTGTCGATTGCAGTCTGTTATTGGTCGTTCACATGAATATCTGGATTAACTAGATATACTGTTTCTAACGTATAGGCGCTCATATCGTCATTAAAATGAGCCGTATAGTATTGAGTCGGTGTTTTGATAATCACTTCATCTACCAGTGTTGTCGAATTCACACTGATCTGCGTCTCATCTAGCTGTTGATCTTTGGCAAGTTGATGGACAAATTGCACCATCTGCGAGTATTTCGAATACGTACTTTGATCTTGTGTATAATCTGAATACTGTACACCGATCAGGAACACAATAACCAATAGCAAAATAATGCTCAAATCACGATATTTCGTTTCGATTCGTTTACGCATATATAATGAGAATAAAATCAATAATAAGATCAAAGCAACAAAAATAAAGATATATTTCAGATAAACATTAAAGGTGGATTGGTTCTCCAAATAGGCTATCGTATAGAAATCCATAGATAAACATCCTCTCTTTTTTTGACGTGTACTCTCACTTATCTGTAGCAACGTAAGCGCAATCTTAGAAATAAAAAAAGCAACGTCTTTGGAAGGACGTTGCTTTGAAATAACTATCATAGATCATCATTAACTTGTAGAGGTAGAGCGACTTATAGAGCAGCAAATACGTCTTCCGTATGCCCTTTAACTTTCACTTTGCTCCATGCTTTGATCAATATACCTTCTTCATCAATTAGAAACGTAGAACGCACAATACCTTCGTATTCTTTGCCATACATTTTCTTTAATTGCCATACGCCAAATGCTTCAGCTACTGCATGATCAGGATCAGACAATAAAGGAAAAGAAAGTTCATACTTTTGTGCAAATTTATCATGTGACTTGACTGGATCAGGGCTAATCCCGAGAACAACCGCACCTTTTTGTTCATAAGCCGCTGCACTATCACGGAAATCACAAGCTTCTTGTGTACAGCCTGGCGTGCTATCTTTAGGGTAAAAGTATAACACGACCTTTTTGCCACGATAATCGCTTAACGAGATTTCTTGACCTCCTGATGCTTCTAGTGTAAATTCCGGCACAGGTTGTCCTACTTGTAGTTCACTCATTGTATAGCCTCCTTTTGAAATATCGCTGGTAGTGATCATACCCTGCTTCAGATCAGGTTAGACTTACGATCCTGCTCCGCGATAACGCTTGATCCCACCATTCCAGAATAACAATCCTAATATGAAAAAGACAATCCCCATCACAGGTGTAATCCATGCCATTCGAATCATTTCAGGTCGATCTAAAAACAGTGCGGCTGGATAGATACCCACAAATGCAAACGGTAATATCCATGTTAGCAAAATTTGAATAATACGATTGTAGATCGTGATTGGATAACGTCCATAAGTCTGAATATTGTACATCAACGGAATAATGCCTGTTGGCGAATCCGAGTAAAATGAGATCGAAGTCAGAATCGTATAGATACCTGTATAGATCAGTGTCGAACCCAGTACCATAACAATCAGTGCAGGGATATGCCACCATAACAATTCAATCCCAAGTTGTCCTCCACTCCAGAACATAATAATCACACCGATGAACGAACCGATTAATGACGGTGGATCCAGATTTTCTAGAAAAATCTGAAATAGATTATGTGCAGGACGGGTCAAAATGCGATCCATTTCTCCTTTGACAATATAACGATCGCCAAAGTTCCATAGATTCACAAAGCAACTATATAGCCCGTAAGGGATCATAAAGTATCCATACACAAATACCACTTCAGCTTCTGTAAATCCACCTAACGTATCGGTATGCGCAAATACGACGAAAATAAAGATTAAGTTCGTCGCTTGAAACAGCAGATCTGAGATCACTTCTACCCAAAAATCTGCACGATACGTTAAGCGTGTCTTCGCATAATTCAGAAAATATTCCCATACCAGTCCAAGATAATATTTCATCTGCTTAGCCCCCCTGTACGAACAGCCGCACACGAGCAGCACGCCATATAAAATAGATAGGAATCAATAATAGAACAAACCAAGCCACTTGAATCCCTAACACTTCCAAAATACCTGTTCCTTTGACACGACCTGTAAATACCGAACCCGGCAAATACGTAATCGCTTGAAAAGGAAGAAAATTCATAATGGAGACTAACCATCCCGGGAAAAAGCTAATCGGAATCAATAGCCCGGAAAATAGATCGACGACAATGCGCTTCATTCGCATCATCCCTTCGTTATTTTCAACAAAAAAGGCAAGCATTCCGATAATAATATTAATCTGCGAGTTAATCAGAAAACTGAAAAATAACATTATCAGAAAACCTATCCAAGAGGTGATGCTTGTCGGCAATTGAACAGGGAATAATAGTAACGCAATCAACATCCCTGGAATCATAAATAGTAAGAACCGGAACAACCCTTCACCGAATCCTTGCATCATTTTGACCATTAAATAGTTGTATGGACGGATAAACTGAATCGCAATCGTACCATCTCGAATCTCGGTCGCAATCTCTCGATCTAGATTGTTAAAATAAAACGAACGTGCCATCCAAGAAACAGCAACATAGGTCGTCATCTGCGCTGCTGTAAAGCCTGCAATCTGTTCTTTACCCCCGTAGATGGCTTGCCATGTAAAATAATACACACCAATATTGAGCGTATACACGAGAATACCCGAGTAATAATTAACTCGATACGCTAACATCGTCAAAAAGCGGATACGAATAAAATCCCAATACAGACTAGACATGAATCTTAACCTCCGGCTTTTCTGCTGAACCAGAACTGTAGATCTGACGTACAATTTCATCGGTACTGGTCTCTGAAATCTGGATATCCAGAATCTCGACCTGACTGAGCACTGCCGTTAGCACATCAGACACGGCTGTATCTGCGGTTACTAAAGCTGTTGCTACCAGTTCACCTTCTTGTGTCCATTGTACCGGTAGGCTGGCTGTCCATGCCTGTAGCTGAGAAGCTGTAACAGCCTTGCCAAACTGGAAGCGTACTTCTTTCCCTTTGCCCCAGCGAGTCTTCAGATCATCTAAGCCACCATCATAGATAACGTTCCCTGCATCTAGCATAATTACGCGCGAGCAAAGTGCTTCGATATCTTGCAGATCATGAGTCGTTAGCAGAATCGTTGTACCTTGCGTACGATTGAGGTCTTTCAAAAATTCACGAATTTCGGATTTGACCACGATATCCAAGCCGATTGTTGGTTCATCCAAAAAAATAATCGACGGATTGTGTAACAATGCTGCAACTAATTCACAACGCATCCGCTGACCCAGACTTAACTTACGCACTGGACGGCTTAATAAGTCTTGTAATTGTAGACGTTCCACCAGCTCATCCAAGCGTTTTTTGTAATCTGCTTCAGATACCTGATATACTTTACGAAGCAATTGGAACGATTCGATAACTCCTATATCCCACCACAACTGACTTCTCTGTCCAAAAACAACACCGATCCCCTGTACGAACTTTTCCCGCTCCTGATAAGGCACATACCCGTTGACCTTGATCTGTCCGGATGTAGGAACAAGAATACCGGTCAGCATTTTGATAGTGGTTGATTTGCCAGCACCATTTTCCCCGATATACCCACAGATTTCTCCTTGTGGTATTGAAAAGGTAATATCGTTCACCGCAGCGACTTCATTATACTGTCGTGCGAATAAGTCTTTCAGTGCTCCGGTTAATCCTCCGCGGCTCTTCTGAATCTGAAAGGTTTTGCGTAAATCTTGTACTTCGATCGCCTGCATGAGTATCTCCTTTATGCTTGATTGATGTTCATGTTAGATATGCGCTAAATTTGGCGTCATTTATAACAATCTTGTCAATTCGCTGTAATTGATTGTTGCCTAAAAAAAAATTATAATGTACGGGTGTCATGAAGAGCAATCAAAAGTGATAAACAATTTTTCAAATTGGCATTAAGATTCTGTAAACATAGTATAGACCTCACCCTCGAAAGGAAGAAAGAACATGAATGTAAAGACAAAGCGAACGCTGCTTTGGACCGTAGCGATTATTGTAGTTGCGGTTATAGGCTATGCGATTTATTATTTCACAGCAGTATTTAACCAAATTGATGGCTTGCAAAAAACAGGCGCTGCTTCACCTTTCAAAAATGTACAACCTACCAATGTCGCTGCGACTCAACCTCCAGTATGGGAAGGAACCGAACCGGTCAATATTCTGTTAATGGGTGTCGATTCTCGTAGTGCAGACGATGGTGAGATTCCACGTTCAGACACAATGCTTGTCGCTTCACTTGATCCTGTCAAAAAAACAATTCATTTATTCTCGATCTTGCGTGATACGTATATTCCGATCTCTGGTTATGGTGAGAATCGGATCAATAGTGCGATTACCCATGGACCGAATACAGCTATGAAGACCGTTAGTGACTTGCTTGGTATTCCGATCCAATATTATGTCTACACAGACTTCCAGGGCTTTATCAAACTGGTTGATGCTGTAGGGGGTATCGATTTCGATGTTGAAAAAGATATGCATTATACCAGTGCCGCAGATAAGCATGAATATGATATTGATCTCAAAGCAGGTATGCAACATTTAGATGGCAAAACAGCTCTTCAATATGTACGTTTCCGTCATGATGCCATGTCCGACTTTTCTCGTACCGAAAGACAACGTGCTTTCTTAACCGCTGTTGGCGAGAAAATGAAGTCCACTACTTCGATTATGAATTTACCAACGATCTTAGAACAGGTTAATCCGTATATTGATACCAACTTGAGTACCGATGATCTCTGGAAATTGGCTTCGGTCGCTTATGATAGTAAAATGAACGGTAGTGACCAACTACCTCCAGATGACCTATTAGCGGAGAAAAAAGTAGGCGGCGCGGATGTGATCGGCATTAAGAGTAGCGAAGAATTACAAAAATATGTACAAGATGCACTGAACAAATCAGCAGTTGAACCGACTCCTGTATCTACAGGCTCTACGAAAAGTACAACAGGTTCAGACAGTTCTTCCAGCTCAAGTGCTAATCCAGAACGTATAGGTAGTTCCTCTTCTTCAAGTTCAACCTCGAACAGCTCAAGCTCTTCGGTGCAGTAAGCTATTAAGATAATCACTCAACATTCTGTAGCAACAATGGTAAAATAAAAGTAGCGCAGTTCAACGATCGTTACACCTGTAATTATAGCGCCCATATCAAGGGCGCTTTTTTCTTGTCTGAACGGTGGTTGCTGTTATTTTGAATAAGGAGCGATTGTATTGAATCCACGAACACGTTCTTCCCAATTATATGAACAAGCACTAGAACATATTGTAGGCGGTGTGAATAGCCCGTCTCGCTCATTTAAAGCTGTCGGTGGCGGTGCACCTGTATTTATGGCTAATGCCAAAGGCGCTCATTTCACAGATGTTGATGGCAATAAGTATATTGATTATCTGGCGGCATACGGTCCTATTATTACAGGGCATGCTCACCCTCATATTACTGAAGCGATTACCAAAGCCGCGCAAAATGGAATTCTGTATGGTACACCGACAGAAATCGAAATCCAATTAGCAATGATGCTTAAAGACAGTATTCCTTCATTGGATAAAGTTCGCTTCGTCAACTCTGGTACAGAAGCGGTGATGTCTACAATCCGTGTCGCTCGTGCGTATACCAAGCGGAATAAAATCATTAAATTCGCAGGCTGTTATCACGGTCATTCGGATCTGGTATTAGTAGCAGCTGGTTCTGGCCCTTCTACGCTAGGCATTCCAGATAGTGCAGGGATTCCAACCAGTATTGCGCAAGAAGTGATTACTGTTCCCTTTAACAATCTAGAAGCATTACGCGAAGCTCTGGAACATTGGAGCGATCAGATTGCAGCTGTAATGGTAGAGCCGATCGTTGGGAACTTCGGTATGGTTATGCCTGCTCCTGGTTTTCTAGAAGGATTATGTAAGTTAGCTCATGATTACGGCGCTTTAGTCATTTACGATGAAGTCATTACAGCTTTCCGTTTCCATTATGGTTCCAGTCAGACGTATGCCGGCTTAGACAATCACGATCAGATCGTCCCTGACTTAACAGCTCTTGGTAAAATTATTGGTGGCGGGCTTCCTATCGGTGCTTATGGTGGACGCAAACATATTATGGAACAAGTGGCTCCACTAGGCCCTGCTTATCAAGCAGGTACGATGGCAGGTAATCCTGCGTCTGTCGCTTCGGGTATCGCTTGTCTGGAAGTGTTACAAGGCGAAGGGGTCTATGAAGAAATGGAACGTCTAGCGATTCGCTTAACCGATGGATTGCGTGAGTCTGCGGATCGTCACGGCGTAGCGATGACCATTAACCGTATTCGTGGTGCATTTTCAACGCATTTCTGCGATCATCCAGTGACGGATTATGATCAAGCTCAAGATACCGATGGCGAGAAATTCGCAGCGTTCTTCCGTCATATGCTAGATCGTGGTGTATGTCTGGCTCCATCCAAGTATGAAGCATGGTTCTTAACCACGGCTCATGTGGATGCAGATATTGATCAGACGTTGCAAGCGGCAGATGAAGCGTTGAAGTTAGTTGCAGCAGGGAAGTAATATGCGACTACTTTATTTTCAAAAATAAGTATATAAATAGAATCAGTTTTATATATTTGAATTGAATTCCTTCAAAAAATCTGCTAAAATATAGTTAAGTAACACATAATATCTCGCTTTCTTAAGTGTGTTTATTATGAGGTGTTCCACTACCAATGCAAATGTGGGCTTTAAAGTTGGTGTTCCACTACCAATATAAATGTGGGCTTTAAAGTTGGTGAACGCTACCATGAGTGCGAGGAAATAGAAGCCGAATAGCTTCTATTTTTTTTGGAGAAAATATTGAATGAACTAAAATTTTATAAAGTATCTGATGATTATATCAATTTTTTACGCAAACATGATACTGGCGTACAAATGAATGCTTCCAACAATAAAACCCGTCCATATGTAGGAATATTATTGCGAATTAATGAACATGATTACTATGCACCATTGTCATCTTATAAACCAAAATTCCAGAAAAAGAATGCTACTTTTGCGAAAATATACAATAATTCTGAACAAGATCCTGTTTCTGTTATAAAGTTCAACTGTATGATTCCTATATTATCTAGTGAATTTACGTATATAGATTTTGCTTTGGAAGAGAAACAATATTCTGCCTTATTGCAAGCAGAATACGAATACATCAAATCTAATCAAGATGATTTTTTAAAACAAGCGGAAAATCTATATACCAAAGTAAATAAAGGTAATCGATTTTTAGTTAGCAGATCGTGTAACTTCAAATTATTAGAAAATATATATAAAGATTTCGAAAAAACAACTTAATTCTTTTATATGAATCAAGCGACTTGTGTATATATCACAGGTCGCTTTTCTTTTGCTCGATTTATTTTTATAAAAATAGTTATGATCAGTAACTAGTAGCTCCTCATCATAAAGTTACAACTTGGGCGTGATAGATAATTTGCGAATTTCTTTGGCTATGATTTGTAGTGTAGGATCAATCTGTTCTTCAGGTACATTTGATACGTTAATCCGCAGTAAATTCATAGTATACGGGCTATTAGCTAAAAAGTGCTGACTGCCATCCCCTACAACAATCTTCTGCTGTGCTAAGCGCTTGATCAAGACAGCCGTAGGGAAATTATCCGGTAATCGCAAAAATGTATGCACAGCCTGATTGCGAGGAGCATTGGCAAAAATAGGATCAGCAGATAATTCATCTAATGTACGATGCAGTTGAGCAATACGGCGATCGTATCCTTCCAGTAGATACCGACGATAACGTGTAAACATTCCATTTTTGATGTACATATGTAAAGCTGCTTGCGAAAGAACAGAACTGTCGATATCGAGTAATCGTTTATATTGTGAAAAGGTAGAAATAAGCGCTTCAGGTAAAACAGCGACACCGATTCGTAGACCGGGAAAAAGAATTTTAGAATAGCTTTTGAGATAAATGACATGCTCTGACGTATCATACGCATATAGCGGATCATTCGAGACAGCATGTTCCAGATCAGACAAATAATCATCTTCTACAATATACACATCATACTTGGTAGCTAAGGCAACTAACCTCTTCTTATCTGATGTCGATAACGATGTACCGAGTGGATTATGAAATCGTGGAATCACATAGAAAAACTTAATCTCTCCACTCTGGAAAAGACGTTCTACTTTTTCCCAATCCAGTCCATGAACAGTTCGTTCTACCCCTTCCACAGGTACATGTAGCGCTCCCAGTAATTCAATCAGCAAATGGTAACTGGGTTGTTCAATCATAATTGTCTGTCGACCGTTCGGAAAAGGCATCATCGTCAAGATCGATAATGCTCGCTGAATGCCTGAAGTGACAAATAACTGCGATTCTCGTGCAAATACCTGAACCTCTTCTAACTGTTGCCTCACTTCACATAATAAGGGTGGCAATCCTTGAGGCATACCGTACGAAAACAATTGATCTCGGTAGACTTGTGTCGCCTGATTAAGACAACTTTGGAAATCATCATAGGGAAACAATTCAGGCGCTGGGGCTGCCGATGATAAATCCACTTGATCGCGTACTGGATAACGCTGTTGATGATACCCTTGCTGTGCCACATAATACCCACTGCGATTCATAGCATAGATCCACCGCTCGCGTGCTAATTGTTCATAGGCTCCAATAATAGTCGATGGACTACAATGGTTCGTCTGAGACATAACACGAATCGAAGGTAGCTTCTGACCCGATAATAAAATACCTTGCTGAATCTGCTCTTGAATCTGAGCAACTAATTGTTGTTGTTTATTCATCCAATCTGCTCCTTGCCAATCTTTTCATTTTGATGTGGAGGTACACATGAGTCCGAGTGATGTGTACCTCATTATTTTGAATCATATATATGTCATTCTTTTGTAGCATTAGTATGTCATGTGCTACATCCATTTTTCTATTATCTTCTATTCTATCTGTATCGGTACAGTTTGATTTTATCGTGATTGTGAGCGGTCTACTAGCCGCGGTATATTGAATAAGCGTTCTTATTCTATAGCAAATGATCGTTTGGAGGTATACCGATGTCTACAGATTCAAAGCGTTTACCCGCTTATTTTGCTGCACTGGCTTATGCACTAATTATAGGATTTTCATTTTTATTTATGAAAATGACAGTTGATACTGCTCATCCATTGGATGTACTGGCTCATCGGTTTTTGTTATCTACGTTGGTGATGGGCATTCCGATTGTGTTCGGTTGGATTAAGGTCACATGTACATGGCGAGATATCTGGCGCATGCTACCTTTGGCGTTGTTATCGCCGATTCTATTTTTTGCTTTTCAAGCGTTTGGGTTATTGTATGCTTCTTCTTCCGAAGCTGGCATTATACAGGCAACCGCGCCTATTTTCACATTAATATTGGCGACTTATTTTCTTAAAGAACAATCTTCATGGATACAGAAAAGTTCACTGTTATTGTCGGTGATAGGGGTAGTGTTTATTTTTGTTATGAAAGGCGGTACCCACTTTTCATTGAGTAATGTGGGTGGTATTTTGTTGTTGGTGGGATCTGCGCTTTGTTTTGCAGGGTACGGGGTGCTGGCTCGTCCACTGACACGACAGTATAATCCGCTTCAATTAACATGGGTGACGATGATTACGGCTTGTGTATTATTTAATGTTGTCGCACTTGGTCGCCATCTGATCCTCGGGAATATGATCGACTACGTGCAGCCCTTGCTACAACCGAATTATGGATTGGCTTTGTTGTATTTAGGTATCTTATCTTCGCTAGGCACAACTTTGTTATCTAGTTATGCCCTTTCTCATCTGGAAGCAACCAAAATGAGCGTATTTAGCAATTTTGCTACGATTACATCGATGATCGCAGGCACTGTATTTCTACATGAGCAGTTAATGTATTATCACATCATTGGTACAACTTTGATTATTGTCGGTGTATTGGGAACCAATTGGGGGAAGCGTTCGATAGAAAGTTGATATGTGAAAAAGAGAAATCAGGTTTTACACATCATTCATATGTAGTAACCACATGTGTAACCTTTCTTTATCTCAATGAATGGTTACAATAGATATCTGTTAGTTCTTCAAACTCAAAAAGAGCCAAAAGATAGTGAAAGCCGTCTGCATATTACGCAAGATGCTTTACTACCTTCTGGCTCTTCATTCTTCATTCTTCATTCTTCATTCTTCATTCTTCATTCTTCATTCTTCATTCTTCATTCTTCATTCTTTTAACATTATGCCAAAATGCCTTTTCTTCTCGCTTCTACAATCCAGCTTGGGAACTCACTTAACAATCGATCATATAACTCTTCATCACTGACTTTAGAAATATCGTCTAATTCGAAAAAGCTGGCATTATCTATAAATCGTCCTTTGAGTTCGTCCAATTGACGCAGAATACCATAGTTGGCATTGCCCAATCCGACAAACTGCCAGAATAGATTCTGATGCGAACTGTCGGTAATCAGTTTAGTGATTTTGCTCTTACTACTTACTCCACCATCGCTGAAAAAGATAATATACGTCGGAATCCGTACATTCGGCTCTTCGACGGTATATTTGCGAATCACATCTTCCATCACAGGCGGTTCATTGTTCGTTCCACCTTTGCTTCCTAGCTTATACGTGCGTGCGACATAATCTTTGTAATCTTCGGCTCGTACGCTTGGAGCACGCAAAAACTCTTTAGCAAAAAACCATACATCCAATTCTCCATTATCATCAAATGCTGTTGCGATTGCCAGAATACGCTCAAACGCTTCTTGCACGATTCCTTTTTTGTAAAGGGAATACATCGAACCTGACGCATCGAATACTACCGCTACTCTTGCTTGAATCGGTGGAATTTGTTTCTTTTCCAAAGATAAAGTCACTTTGCGTTTGAGTAAATCGATTTTGCCTAAAGATGGATTAGATGGTGGTGTCACAGATTCGGGTGTCGGTTCAGAAATCACTGGTGCTGGGGTAGTCTCAACAGAACTTGTTGGAACATCTACCGTTTCTTCAGGGCTGTCATCAATTTCTACTCCAAATGATTCAGCTAAAGGCTTCAATCCTCCAAAAAATCCACGTCCGATCGCTCGAACTTTAAATCCTTGCTGATAACGATAGACTTCTATAAAAATAAGCGCTGTCTCTGCGGTCGCTTCTGTAATGGTATATGTAATCTCTTGCTCACCAATATGAAGCACAGCCTGGCATCCTTGCACTTCTGCAAAAGTACCGGCTCCTTCTAATGTTGCTGTAAATACACATTTGGCAACAGGAACACTTTGTAGTTTATGCATATCTAATGTGAATTGTGTACTTCGCTCTGTCGATTGTGTACATTGAACCGATTGATGCGGATCAACATTTTGATTATAAAAAATAAAATAGTCATCCGAAGGAACTTTGCCTGCTTCATCGACCATAAAGCAACTGATATCGAGTGGTGACGGTGAAGATTCACATTGAATTGTGACGTTCAATGAATGACCCTGTGCTAGATTAGTATTTTGCCCTTGATTCAATACGATATGTTCGCTAGCCATAACAGCAACCCCTTTTTGAATCATGATTGTTATATTCTTACCATAAAGCCTATTATTTTCCTCGTCAAATCTAAACATTACATAGGCTATAAATATACGGTATAATAGAATAGAATATATAGGTATGCTACATAAAATAAAGGATCGTACAGAAAGGATTATCTTTGATGAAAAAATGGATATTAACGATAGTATTGCTTCTATTATTACCTGTACAAGCCTTTGCTGCAAATAGTACAGATGATCATTTATCTTTTCCTGAAGATTTCCATATTGATACACAAATTGTGAATCTACCCCATGATCAAGCCGTTCTAGTAGATATGGCTGAACACAACATCGAAATGGTTGATCTCAATACATCGAAGTCACTCTGGAAACAGTCTTATGATCATATTTTCAGCTACGATGTGTTGATCGGTTCTAATAAGATGGTATTGCTTGTTGATCATAAGAACTCGCTACAGAAAATCACATTATCTACAGCGAAAGCCACAATGGGTAAAGTGCTATCCACCACGACTTTGCCACAGACTCTATATCAATCTGTTGCTGGGAATGGTTCACAGCTAGATTGGTCTGCACCAACAGCAACAACTAAAGAACAGATTGTAGTTCAATCAACTAAACAGTTGTCGGTCTATCAAGCACCGTGGAAAAAGGCTGTTCTCAGCACAACACCTTTGATTCAGCAGACCTTTAATTATGAAAATGCTACTCCGTATCAAGTAAATACTCAATCGCATTATGTGGTCGCTCAATATAACGGTGGTAGCTTGATGCAATCCCAAAATGTCTTTTATATCTGGGATACTGCTCAACCTACAGCAAAAGGCAAAACGATTACGACTCCATGGAATATTGATGCTGATTTTCAATTGCAAAATAATGAACTGATTCTCTACACTACCAATATTAAAGGGAATCCGTTAGGCACCAATACAGACAAACCTTTTCCAGTCTATGCACGTTATAATCTAGCTACAGGTCAACCTACGTATGAAATGATGCGTACGTTAGCGGATCGTGATGCAGAATGGACAACCGATTACAATAACAATCAAGTCTTTCTTGTAGACGATAGTGAGCAGAAAAATTATTTGTATGATCGTAACGGTAAAGAAATCTTTCAAATGTCCAAAACATCTGACAACACAGTATCCAAATTTATTAAATACGAAAATGGTCTACTGTATATGATTGTTGAGAATCTAGATCATCAATTCTCGATCGTGAAGCAACCGCTATTGTAATCTTATCTATCTGTTGAAATAAAAAGATAAACACGCTGTTCTTATACAAAGAGCAGCGTGTTTTTTTATATCTTATTTATGGAGCTGACAAGTCTACTTAACGTGATATCTTATCCCTTTTTTCGAGACAACTATCTATACGATAGCAAACGATTCAACCAAATACATCTTCTTTGGTTCGTACCAGTTGAGCTAGAAAAGCTAAACCTAATCCTTGTCCCCAACCTTGAATACGTTTGGCTGGCACTTTGCGGTAGCCGTCGATATCGTTCATGACAGCCGTCCCTGCGGATACACCTGTGATGGTGCCGTCTTCTTTGATTTTCGACAGAATGCCATCTATCGCTTTTTGCGTATATTTATTATACAGTCTGCCTTGCAATAACAACGCTGTCGCAATACCGGCAGAACCTGATGTCTCCAGATAAGACGTCTCATCTGTTAGTACAGTATGCCATAACCCTTCTGGCGATTGCAGACGTACCAGAGCACTTAATTGATCTCGCAGAGAACCATCGATAATCATATAGGATGGATGTTGCACCGGAATAAATTTGAGTGCTTTTGCCATCGTGAGTGCCGCCCATGAGTTACCACGCGCCCAGAACATGCCTGACATATGATGCTGATTCACATGATCCCAACCATGATAATACAGATTGGTATCGTTATCTTGCAAAAATTCTTCATGTCCGTGATACTGCTTCAAGCCATCTTCAATATACTTTTCATTGCCTAACAAATGACCAATCCGCAACAAATAGTAACCCGCCATAAACATCGTATCTACCCATGCTTGCTGTGGAAATACATCTGTCAGCGAATTAACTGTATGCTGGAAAATACCATCGGCGAAGCGCTCTGCTTTGCTATCGAGAAATTCTGCCATTTCTTTCGCAATATCCAAATACTTCTCTTCACCTGTCGCTTCATATAAGGTTAGCAAACAGTGACCGATCGAGACGCCATTAACCGATAACTGTGGTAGTCCTTCTTCAATCTGTTCATCGATCCAGATTTTGAGTTTGTCCAAGTATTCCTTTTTTCCAGTCGCTTCATAGGCTTCACATATACCATAAAAAGCCACACCACCCGGCCAATCCCAACGGAAATCCATATTAAATGTACGTTCAACGACACGATCTATCACATCACGGATATGTTGTTCATCAAATTGTAATGCAGGCATAATATAATCATCCTTTCGCTATCACTTATAGAGTTATGATCAGAAATCGGAATATTCTTATTACAGAATAGCTAGATCAGCATGTAGGTTAACGTAAATACATTAATAGAGGTTGAATCGCTAGCTCACGAATACGTTCAGCAACCAATTGGGCAACTTGATATGCACCTTGTTCTTGAAAATGCGTATTGTCTTCCATCCCATCAGGAAAATGGATATATTCTCCCGGATACAACCATACGAATAACGACTTGCTTTGTTCTTCACCCAACGACTCTAACAGCATCTTGGTCTGCTCTGCTAGATCAATTAGAGGTGCTTGCTGTTCTGTCGCTAATTCTTTGACAGCTACAATATAATCGCCATGTGTATCCATAAGGAATCCATTGGCATCAAAGTAACGCCGACTTACCGGTGTGATTAAGATTGGGTTAGCCCCTTTAGTGCGAGCGACTTCGATATATTGCAATAAATAATCTTTGTACGTTGTAAATGGTTCTGTACCACGCGCAGGATCATTCTTTTCATCATTATGACCGAATTGAATCAACAGAAAATCACCTGCTTTGAGCTGATCTGCAATGATAGTCAGTCGTCCTTCATCAATAAAGCTTTTGGAACTACGACCGGATATCGCATGATTATCTACACACACATCATGTTTGAATAGTGCAGGCAACATTTGCCCCCAACCCGCATAAGGAGCGCCGCCTTCCTTCTGATCGGTTACAGTAGAATCTCCTGCGATAAATAGTTTGAGCACTTGAGGTACTGCTGTAATCTCTACCGCATTTAGACGTGGCGCTTTGCCACTGATATGCAGTTGCAATTTATTGTCGATCACAGGAACGGTAAATAATTTACTGATCCACTGCCCTGGCAACGTGTCGATAGGCGGTAACATCAACTTGTCTGCTCCACATTTGATAATCGTATGGGTAGCCGCTTGTTCATCTCCCACCATGATCTGGATCTGATATGTACCATTAGGTAGATCAGTTATAAATGAAGTCCCTAGCGGAATACAGAAACTACTTTTCAAATGATCGGTAGTCATGACACTCTGGTCTGTACGGTTGTAATGACTGTACATAGCGCTTCGTTCTCGTCCATATACTCTTTCTGGATGTGCAAATCCATAAGACCCTTTAGTCTGTTCATTCTCCTCGTACCGATCATCAGGAGACACAGCGATATAACCGGGAGTGACTTCTCCCGGTCCAAAATCATATCGCAATGGTGCAGGTAACGGTTCAGGCACTGAAAGATCAGATGTAGATGAAATAGGGATAGAGGACGATTCACCTAATGCTGCGTTGGCATCGCCACCTTCTGTTATCCGCCATGGTTCTGTAGAAGTATGAGTGGTTGATTGATCATTCATTGGTTCCACCATCCTTGCCTAGATCGCTTTGATCCTGAATTGCTACAGTATTGTGCATTATTTATGATTTTTAAAAATTATCCTTTGATCCCACTAGAACTAATCCCTTCAACGATATGTCTTTGGAAAGCGAAGAAGATTGCAACAACAGGTAGTAAGCTGACAATCGACATTGCAAACATCGCACCCCAGTTAGAAGACGATTCGCTATCTAAAAACATTTTCAGACCCATAGAGACTGTATATTTATCCGGTGAATTCAAGTACAATACCGGACCGAGTAAATCTTCCCAACGCCAGTAAAAGGAGAAAATCGCTGCTGTAGCTAGCGAAGACTTAATCAATGGCAAAATGATCTGTATAAACAAACGGAATTTACCACAGCCATCAATCGTTGCCGCTTCATCCAAATCTTTAGGAATCGTACGGATAAACTGTACCATTAAGAAAATAAAGAACGGTGCTCCAAAAAACTGTGGAACGACAATTGGATAGATACTGTTCAACCATCCTAATTTGGTGAAAATAATATATTGTGGAACTAGCACGACATCATGAGGCAACATCAAAGTAACCATCATAATCGCAAACCAGAAGTTCCGACCTTTAAAATTCAAGCGAGCAAATCCAAAGGCAATCACAGCAGACGATAAGACAACGCCGACCGTAGAGATCACTACAATCACCAGTGAATTCCACATATAATGTCCGAAAGAATAGCCGCCGACACCTTTCCAGCCCGTAATATAGTTATCCCACATCCACTGTGCGGGTAATAATGTATTGGCTGTTGCAAAGATCGTACGGCTTTCTTTGAATGAACTCAGTAACATCCAGGCAATCGGATACATCATTAAGACAGCAAGTAAACCGACAAAAATATGATAGATGGGCCATTTGATTTTGCGCCAGAACCAACCTTTTTGCGCTCGTGTACTGCTGATCACATTGTATTCTGGGATAGACGCTTTACGTTCAGCCATAATTAACGCCCTCCCCCTTCAGATTCATAGAACACCCACATTTTAGATGTTTTGAATAATACAAATGTTAGAATACCGATAAAGATCAACATTACCCATGCCATTGCAGCGGCATAACCCATATTGTTGAACATAAATGCCTGACGGAATAAATACAGTGAATACAACATGGTTCCATCCAGTGGTCCGCCTTCTCCTTTAGAAATCACATAGGCAGGTACGAATGTCATAAATGCACTAATCGTCTGCATAATCAGATTAAATAAAATGACCGGACTGAGCAGTGGCAATGTAATATTCAGAAATTTGCGTACAGGTGAAGCGCCATCGACACTAGCGGCTTCATACATTTCCGGTGAAATATTTTTCAAGCCAGCAAGGAAAATCAACATCGATGATCCAAATTGCCATACTGATAACGTAATCAGCATACCTAGAGCAGCTGTAGCATTACCAAACCAGTTTACAGGTGCGGCACCGAACGCCATTAAGAAATGGTTGACGATCCCTTGCTCACTAAAAATATTACGCCACATAATAGATACAGCTACACTTCCACCAATAATCGATGGTAAATAATAAATCGTCCGATATGTACCCACCATCCGTGATGCTGTATTCAGCACCATCGCAACAAATAAAGCAAAAGCTAATCGTAATGGAACACCTACAAATACATAATAGATCGTGACTCTCACCGAGTTCCAATACTTCGGATCATTGGTAAACATTTTTTCAAAATTACCAAGTCCTATCCAGCGTGGCGAAGTAAACAAGTTATAGCTGGTAAAAGATAGATAGAGTGATATAAACATAGGGATCAAAGTAAAAGCCAGAAAGCCAATAATAAAAGGACTAATAAAAGCATATCCGGTCAAATTGGTTTTTAAAGACTCATTACGTATAGCCATAAGCGTTCGCACCTCCTCAGATCGTTGAGATTTTGAGAGATAAGAGTGAACCGGGTGGAGAATTATCCAACGTCCGGTTCACTTTCTCTACATGTATCAGCTAACGAGTGCCATATTAAGGTTGATTATTGGACAAAATCGCATTAGCATCTGCACGGAACTTCGGTGCGACTTCAGCAGCGGTTGCTTGTCCAAAGTTAATTTGCTCCACATAATCGGTTAGTGCTGCAATAATCTCAGCAGATCCTACAGGTGGTGGCGGGCTCATAGGCGAACTAATTGGTTCCATTTTGGCAACGAAATCAAATACTTGTTTCTCTGTTTCACTGAGTTCTGGTGCCACTGCTTTTTTCACAGCCGCAGAGATCGGTACACCGCGCTCACCTTTGATCAATTTATTCGCATCTTGATTGTTGATCCAGAAGTCGATAAATTTAGCTGCTTCGTCTTTGGATTGCGAACTTTTCGCTACAGCCCAGTACATACTTGGTTGCATATAAATTCCTTTTTCCATATCCGGCCCTACCATCGGAGCAAGCTCCATCGGACGATTCACAACACGCTGTAACGCTACGAATTGATTCGACCATTGCCAGATTCCGATACCTGTACCTTTTACAATATCCGACTCTTCTAGAATCCCTTTAGTCTGGTTCAATTTCTCTTGGGAAGGGACTGCACCTTCTTTGATCAGCTCTGCTAACATGCCGAAGAATTCAGTGAACAGCGCATCATCTTCATATCCAAGTGCGGTTCCTTCTGCATTGTAAAGTGATTGACCTTTGGTACGTAAAAAGTAATTAAAGAAAATATCTGCTGCCATCGAACTATCAAAGTAAATTCCTTTGTCTTTTGCTTTAAGCGCAATTTCTTTATATTGATCCCATGTCCAATTGTCTGGAATTTCATTGATTCCTGCTTTTTTCAAAATCGCTGGATCATACTGGAATCCTAATACGTTAACCCCTGTTGGCATACCGTATTGTACGCCACCAATCATACCTGTTTTAAGTACATTTTCAGTCACATCATCAACTTTAATTTTACTGCCTAAGTAAGGGGTCAAGTCTTCCAATTGTCCATTTTTAGCGTATTGGCTAATATAGGATACATCCATTTGCATAATATCCGGCAATTGATTAGCCGCTGCTTGTGGCGCTAGCTTTTTCCAATAATCGTCAAAAGAAGCATATTCGATATCAATATTCACACCTGGATTTTGCTCTTTATACATATCAATAATTTTTTGTGTATATTCATGTCTAGTATCTGATCCCCACCAAGCAATACGAAGCGTTTTGCCATCTGTACCTCCACTCGCATTACTACCTCCGCTACCTGAATTACCGCAAGCTGTGATAAAAAGTAGAATAGTGACCATGAATAACAGTGCTGTTTTTTTTCTCATTATATTCTCCCCTTTCGTTAATCAAACAGATGATGGCTGTTCATATTGCTTAAAATAAGTAAGTAGAATACGATGATACTCCTTTTTTTGTTAACGCTTACATTTAAGTGATACCTTCATTTTCGCAGATGAAAGATCACAAATGAATACACAAATCCGATGTGATCGTGTAAAAAACAGAGTAGTCTGAATTTCTGCTAAGACGGATATTTGTATCCAAATGATTTGGTTTACAGTATAAAGTGGCTTTCGCTACGATCATCATCTTATTCTTGTCGTCGCTTGTTGTACTGAACTCCCTTGAATAACCGCTATGCCGTAGGGAGTTTATGACAAAGTCGATCGCTTCGCTCTTTCAGAATATGAAGATGCTCTTCGCTTGTGCGACAAGATACGGTAAATTTGATTTAAGTCAAAATAAAAAACGACAATCAAAAGTCGCTTTTTATTTTGAGGTATGTTGTACGATATTTTACTATTAATGTATTTTTAGAAATGAGTTTACTCTTCACTTTTCCGATATTCGGTTGGGGTCATGCCTGTCCATTTTTTGAATACTTGACTGAAATATTGAGAGTTGCCACCGAATCCGAATAGTTCGGCGAGTTCGAATACTTTTACATCTCCACTACGACGAATATGATCGGTTGAGCGTTCAATTCGATAACGATTGACATAATGAGAGAAATTATCGCCGGTTACTTTTTTGAAAATCTTCCCGAGGTAATCAGGGTTCATATAGAGCATCTGATTGGCGACACCGTTAAGTGATAATTCAGCACTGGTATAATTTTGTTCGATGATCTGGATCATTTTATTGACGACCGAAGATTGACGATTCACATTGCTCTTATAGTAACTCATCGTTAAGTAAGCCGCCGCTTCTTGCACGAATTCATGCAATCCAGTCAGTGTATCTACCATTGCCAGTTCTGCCATTCGGCTGGTAAATAAAGAACGTTCTTCTGGTAAGCATAAGCGAATCATAACGGCATACAATTGCAGCACATACGAGCGGGTGACTCCAATATCATGTCGCCATTCGGCTAACGTTACAAATAAGCGGTCAATTTCTGCGGTCACTTCTTCCATTTGCCCTGATTTGATTAACAGTGTGAAAGCTTCTTCATCCAGTTCAAAAGAAGTACTGTCTTTCTGATCGGCTAATGCTAGATCGGACTTGGTAATAATACTTCCCTCGCCTACATAGAAGCGATGATTCATACACTGTTGAGTATCCCGATACATACGACGTAATGAGATCATATAATCCGGTTCACTGAGAGCGATTGTTACTTCTAATTTGTAAAAGCCTGCAAAGACATTCTGTACATGTTCCAGATCACTAATGAGCTTCGAGATCGATGTAGGATCATCTAATAAAAGAAGTAATTCATCTTGCATATGAATCGTTGTGCCCATCAACACGCCATCCAATAGATCATCCGCTATATTTTTTAGTGCAAATAAATGTTCATACTCATGAGATTCTTCGACACGCATCAAAGCCATACGTACTGGACGATCACGTAAATTGAGATGAAACAGTTGCTCATAATAATCGAGATCACGTACACCGTACATTTTATTCGCAATAAATTCTTTCAGAAATTGTTCTTTCACTTGGGGCAACATACGTGTGAATTGTTCTTTCATACTGTTTACGAATTGATCTCGTTCATGTTCAACCTCACGTTCGGATAATAATTCACCGATCGCTTCTTGAATCTGACGTTCGTTGCAAGGCTTAACCAGATAATGCTTCACCCCGTATTGCATTGCTCTACGTGCATAATCAAAGTCTTTATGACCGGACAACATAATAAACCGTACATCTGGAAATGATGCATGTGTCTTCGCTACAAGTCCAATCCCATCCAATCCCGGCATCGAAATATCACTAATCACGATATCCGGACAATTCGCTTGAATCTGTTCATACGCTTCCAGTCCATTACGAGCCGTACCGATCAATTCAGTTCCACTTTCTTGCCAGTTCACAACCTGTGATATTCCTTCTAAGATCATCCGTTCATCATCCACTAACAATACTTTATACATCTTGCGCTTCCCCTCTTTCATAAGGAATACGAATATGAAAAGCAGTAATCACACCGGGTAGACTTTCAATTTCCATCCCATACTCTGAGCCAAATGTTAGCCGAATCCGTTCGATAATATTACTGAGTCCAATCCCTTCACCACGTGTCTGTACTTGTCCGCTATGCAGACGTTCTAGAAATTCAGCCGTCATCCCGGGCCCATCGTCTTCGACACTGATATAAAGTACATCTTCTTCATGTCTAGCTACAATCCGAATATGACATACGTTCACACTGGGTTCCAACGCATAATGAATCGCATTTTCGATCAGTGGTTGTAAGGTAAGCTTGGGAATAAGGGCATCTTTGAGATTATCAGGGATATCGACTTCAAAATGTAATCGTTCTTCAAATCGCATCTGCTGAATCGTGACGTAACTATAGACGATATCAAGTTCACGTCCTAACGGGATCAACTTTTCGCTCATATTCACAGAACTACGTAGCAGAAAACCTAAAGCTTCGACCATTTCAGAGATTTTGGATTGTTTGTTTACTTTTGCCATCCAGTTAATAGATTCTAAGGTGTTGTATAGAAAATGGGGATTGATCTGTGCTTGTAATGCTTTGAGTTCGGTCTCACGAATGATAAGCTGTTTGGCATAATTTTCATCTATTAATTCACTGATTCGCCGTAACATACGATTAAAGGTACGGTGCAATAATCCGACTTCTGTCTGCGAGCCTTCGGGTACAGGCCCCAGTGTTAATTCTTCCAGACGATCCAGATTACCAGTCTCTACCGTTCTCATTTTCTGCAATAAACGTTCCATCGGTCTTGTAATACTGCGAGATAATCGTGTGCCGAAAGCTAACCCTAATAAAAAGATAGCGATAAAAATAATAGTCACCAGACGCTTCATCCATGTAATTCGTTCGAACATCGGGTCAAAAGGAGTCATATGCAAATACGTCCAGCCCGTGTAAGGCGATTGAATCCGAGCGGAAAAATACCCGCCTTCCGGCAAGTTCACTACACCATATGGCTGATTGCGACTCAGTTCTTGGTTAATCTCTGTTTCACTAAATGATAATTTCTCAGGATACACAATCTCTTGATGATCTGCGATCACCAGTGTGCTCCCTGCTGACTGATGAACCTGTTTATCGACGATCCGGTCGATCCGAATACGGATAATAACTGTACCTAGATTTTTCAGTGTGAAGGTTGATCCGGTAAATGCTTTGAATTGCCGCACTGCCAACAATGAAGATTTGCCACCAACATACCAAGCATTCGCTCCATTATTCTGGTCTGCCAATGTTGTTAGATCGGTTCGTAATTCAGCCGGTATGCCTTCCCGATTGCCTGCTGACATCACTTCGCCTTCTTTATCAATCACCATCATGGAGTATACAAAAGGTTCAGAACCCGCAAAAGCGATCAAGCGATTAGTCAGCTTTTTGCGTAATACATTTTTTTGATATACCGAATTAGTCTGTTCCAGTTCTGTTAAGTACCGCTGTAATTGTTCGTCTGTGACAACTTTGAATGATAAATGCTCCATATCTTTCAGTTGATTTTCGATTCCGACCGAAGACATATTCAGTAGCTCAGAAGTCTTCTCATACATTTGGCTATCATACGTTTCATACAAATTACTGAGTACTAGTGCATAAAAAGCAAAGCTTCCTAATAACAATGCAGAGATAAGTAGCAACATTTTTCGATGAATACCTAGATTATTGTAAGCGCTTTTAATTCTGGTAAACATAAGAATAGTCTCCACCTTTGCTACCCCTTAGTATTTACACTTTTAATGATAACGTTTACATTTTTATTAATTAAATTCCAATTCCTGTATGTTTATTATAGCGTGAATACTCCAAAATTTCAGTATATGTTTATAAATACCAAGTTTTACAATCGTATATAGCAAAAAATAACCTCTTTTGAGCCTCAGAGGTTATTTGATATGATCTAGTTTAATACACTATAGTTTACATTTTACTTAAGCGTATTTGCTTGAAGAAAGTTTAATATATCGCTATTTAGGATCTCATGAAAATCGGTACGGTTAAATCCGGCAGGATCTTGAGAAGGAGGAAATGCTGGATTTTTCATCGTTTCAGGAAAAGGGCTAAGAAATGAAAAATGTCCTGCATTTTGAATCGTTCGATATTCAACTTGTTGAGGATGTGCTACTCCGTGTAATACAATTTGAGCGTGAAAATAAGGAGTATACTGATCTTGCTCCGCATCTAGCATCAGAATAGGTATATCTACATTTTTTAATGCTCCTTCTTCTCGAAACCATACCGATGCAGGTGCTAATAATACAAGTGATTGAATTCGGTGATCTGAAGTTACTTCTATCGGATGTTCAGTTTGATCTGGAGACTCATGGTCAAATGAAGTCGGTAACCCACCTGCTACAGCTAATGCTGTGTACCCTCCCAAAGAATGACCAATTAAAGATACGTGATCAGACTGTACCACTTTTTGAAATACATTATTCTCAAAAAACCAATCGATAGCTAGTCCAATATGTCTGGGTCTATGTGTAAGATTCTGTATCGTACCTTCCCATTGATTATTATTGCGATTATTGTAAAGATGCTCTGGCATACCCACTACAAATCCATGACGTGCTAAATATTGAGCTAATGTACGATGTACCAAAGGAGAACCACTATTCCCATGAGAGATGATCACCAAAGGGAATGACATGTCTTCGATGGGGTCTGCATCTTTTGACAATTCTAATGTGTAGGGTCCAAGTGGTTCGATACATTCAGGACTTGTTGTCGGATACATAATCGTCATTGGCAAGGATACAGCTAATAATGTATCCTCTACTACCACCTGACGATATCCTGCATGATAACGATGGCTTATTTCTTTACTTTCCACATAACACCTTCCTTTTCGTATCTATTGCTATTCTAAAGTTAGTAGTTGCTTATTATGTATAGAGGGCTTATTGCTAAGAACCCTCTCTATTTGATTGCTAAATACGATGTTATTTATTCTATTATGATCTAATAAAAACAGCTTTCCAGCGAGCTACATATTGTACATTATAATCAAATGCTTGAGTGAGTACAGTTAAAGGCACATAGACTTTCTGCGTTCCTTTAGTCGTTTGTATAAAAGCACTATTATCTATCGTTTGAGTAGCACCATTTACTTTGATTTGTTTACTATTTACTGGAATACTGATTTTGTTTTTGCCACTTTGGATGGTTGCTGTTTGTGTAGCATTCGACCAGTTGACTGTTGCACCCAAAGCTGTAGTGACATCTCGCAATGTAACATAGGTTTTGCCTTTACGAATCAGCGGAGCATATGCCGTTTGAAGGGGTTGCCCGTTAGTTACAATCACAGGAGTTGTTGATGTAGCAGATTGTCCTTTTATAAATGGAGTTCTATCCCCTTTACTTCCCCAGATCGTTTGTGCAAATGTATGAGCAATCGCATCGTACCCTGTCTGATTCGGGTGAATATCTCCCTCTGCAATATGAGTCATAGCTAACTCTTTGCCCGGAAAATCTTTAGAAACATGAGCTACACGCACATCATATCCTTGAGCGACATAAGACTTTACAGTCTGATCAACAATCTGGCTAAATTGATTAGCCACTGTATTCAGTCCTGCATATAATTGAGTGCCTACTTCAGCAGGCATAGGTTGGTATTGATCCGCAACTACAATGACTGCTTTGGCATTGAGCGATGTTAATTGCTTCATAATATGATCGATATTGATTTTGTACTTTGTACCGACTTGATCCAGATTCAGACTGGAAATATCTTGTGGCAATTCATTCAGAGAACCCAATGCGTTCAGGAAATCGTTACCTCCAATCGTAACCGTAATCAGATCCGCTTGAGCAATATCTTTTTTCGCCTGAATCGTATTGAGTGAATAGACGGCTCCGGGCAAATTAGCTTGAATATCATTCGTCGTGATCTTTGATCCTGCGGTGACTTTGCTTAAATAATTATCAAGTCCTGTACTGGTTAATCCAAGGATGCTGTGGTTCTGAGATTGTACAGCACTGCGGAATAACCCTTGTTCTGCGAGTCGGGGTGCAAATCCATCATAATTAGCAGCTTTCACACCTGGCTCATATCCTGCTGTAATCGAATCGCCAAGAAAGACCATATGTGAAAAAGCACGCTTGGCATCTGGATTCTGACTTGAGGTGGCGGCATCCACTTGCGCTCCTCCTAGACCTACACTACTACCGACTAGACTGATTATTACTACCATCAAACCTAGTATTTGTTTATAATTCTTTTTCATTCCGTGCTTCATCCTTTCTATCTCTGGTTCTGTCTAGTAACTTCGATTGTTATTTACACCAAAAAAAGCTGTTATCTATTTTCCCTAAAGGGTGGTAGATAACAGCTCTTTACCCTGTATGATGTGATCAACGAGATTCAGTATCATCTGTTGACTCTGGGCGCTTGATTTTGTTCATGTATTCATCATAACGTCCATCGATTTCTTTCGCCATTTTGCGATATTGCATCGTTTCTTCAGCGATAGGATCAAGTGTAGTCTGAATACGAATCTCATACTTCGAAGGAATCATACGTCGCTCTCTAACCTCACGGTCTTCTTCTTGCATAAAGCCTTCTGTTAAACGTTCGGTTAGCTCGCGTTCTAATTCTTCGGCTGATTTATCAGATGAGCTCATCTTGGTCACTCCTTTAACGATAATAATCGATTCGCCATAAGGACTTGATATTTGTAATAAAGCTGGATAGTATAGTATTACCCCAAATCGTAGGGATGTTAATCGTTGTATACCACATGATCCCGATTCAAATCATTACTTTTGAGCCGGAATATGTTGAAGCCCTGCATCATGCAATTCAGTCATTAATTCTTGATGAATATGACCATTAGTAGCTAACACATTGCGCACAGCTAGATGGTAATCATCTCCTGAGATATCTCCAATTTGACCACCTGATTCAGTCACTAACAATGAACCTGCCGCCAAATCCCATGCGTTCAATCCAATTTCCCAGTACGCACTTAAGCGTCCTGCGGCAACATAAGCTAAATGCAATGCTGCTGAACCTCCATTACGAATACTACGTACTTTTGGTACAATCGCATTCAATCCACTCATATTCAGGCGCAATGATTCCCCTCGATCTGCTGGGAAACCTGTAGCGACCAAGCTTTCGCCCAGTGTAGCCTCTTGTGAAACTTTCATCAGATTACCATGCACATAAGCACCTTTACCTTTTTCGGCTACAAACAGTTCATCATGAGAAGGGTCATAGATCACACCAATAATCACTTCACCTTTGTGAGCAAGTGCAATCGATACGCAAAAGTATGGGAAACCATGCACAAAGTTAGTCGTGCCATCAATTGGATCGACGATCCATACATATTCTGAATCTTTCACTGCATCAATCGCTTTGGCTGAAGCTGCTGCGCCTGCGCCCACACTTTCTTCTCCCAAAAATTCATCATCCGGGCAGTACGTTAGAATAAGCTTACGAATCATCTGTTCTGCGCCTTTATCGACTTCAGTGACCAGATCTTGTGAAGAGACTTTGGTATTTAATTGTTTATAGTCACCTAGCTTACTTTTGATCCATTCGCCCGTTTTGGACGCCGCATTAATAGCTACAGCTACTTTACTTTTTCCACTGACTACATAAGGTACTTTTTGTTGTTCTTCCATCATTTCATTCCCCCTGATTTCTGGAATCTACATCTACCTACATTATATCACGACAACACTTCTATACTTCCACCATCTATGATCCGTACTCCGTCATTTTCATACTTTGTCAAGTCACGCATTAATTGAAATAGTGCATGGTCTTTATGCTTCGCTTCAAGCATGACATCCAGATGAGAAGAAGTGCGTGCAGCGACTCTGAGGAAATCCAGTAAAGGGCCTGCTTCTACACCATCTGCATGACTTCGACGATCGGTATCGCTTTTGGGACTAGACGCATGAATTTTGGGTGGTAAGTGTATACCATCAGGCACATCGGTACGTGCTAATGGAGAATCCCATGTTTTGGCTACTTCTTCCCACCAATCGGAAGCTGGTTCTCCATGACAATTGACCATATGATGATGAATATCGAGCACCATCGGCAGACCGGTCTGCTGGGCTACTGCAAGCGTCTCGCCTGTGGTATAGGTTTTGTCATCATTTTCTAGCGTGAGACGGCACTGAATCTCTGCACTCAAGCGACCAAAATGTTCTACAAATCGTGCTGCCGAGGTAGGCTTGTCTCCATAAGCTCCGCCAATATGGATATTGTTCTTTGAACGAGCATCCAGCCCCATGGCTTTGAGCATATTCACATGGTATTGCAGATCACGAATCGAAGAGATCAGTACTTCCGGTCTTGGCGTACTAAGTACCGTATAATGATCTGGATGAAACGATACTCGCAGATCATGCTTACGCACATATTCCCCGATCTCTGCAAAAGGTTCTGCCAACGCTTCAAACGGATTCCAATCGTGCAAATCAGTATGGGTCGCAAGCGGAATTAACTTGGATGAAAAACGGTACATCTGAATACCTTCAGCTATATTATGGCGTAACAAACGTAAGGTATTGTGTAAGTTAGTCGTAGCAATTTGTTCTAACAAACGCAAGCCTGCTTCACGATCAGGCAGTTTGCTGAATCTTGCCATTGTCATTGTTTTGGAAGGTGAAGAATCTGCGATCTCTAGTGACATCGCCACATATCCGAATCGTACAATCATAGGGTTCAAGTGCCTCCTCTAGTGTGATGTCCAAGGTGTATACAGAAGAAAAGCATTCGATCTAGTATGATTCTGTATGTGTATGATTAAACCTATTCTTGCTCTCCGAAAAACATTTCATGTGCAAGATCGGTCTGTACTCTTGCTTCTTCTTCTGTTAATTTGCGAACCAATTCAAGTTCTACGGCGGTGACTTCACGACCTTGGAAGTTGATTTCAGCGATAGACGCTGTGATTTTGACGATGGCAATCGCTACGTTCTTGGGTGTATAGGCGATTACTTTTTGTCCGGTTGGATAGACGCGAAATCCGCTTTTGAGCATTTTGCCTTTGCCGTATTCAAGCAGTTCGAGTAGTTCTTGTTCATTTTTGAACTTGCATACGGAGTTAAATTCGGTTTGAAATCCCATGGTCATTGCTCCTTTCGAGTGGGCGGTGGTTGAGGTGAGGTACGGACGCTTCGGGGATAGGATGTTATTGCCGTCGCTGTTAAGATCGGAATCTGATTAGACTTCAAGCAGTCGATATCCGAGTCTTAAATGCGAGCGCCGTTTAAACTTCCGAAGTAGCTTTCAAAGAAAGCTTGTAGCTCTTTCAGAACATTCTATCCCCTCCGCTAGAGGTACCTACACTTTTTCCACGCGGTTTAGTACATTTAATACCTTAAAAAACCTTAGAGATGGGATGAAGCTAGTTTGTTTTAGAATTATTGATGGTTGCTTACTATTCTCTTCCGTATTTCAGTTCATGGCGTTGGTTATAGCGATCTATACCTAGTGTGATCAGTTGATCCAATAGGTCTGGATAGGCTGTACCGGTTTCGCGCCATAGTAGTGGATACATGCTAAAAGCAGTGAATCCTGGCATGGTGTTGACTTCGTTGATAAAGATTTCGCCATCGCTACGGCGAACAAAGAAGTCGGCACGACATAGACCGTTTCCGTCGATAGCACGGAATGCACGGATAGCGAATTCACGTAGGTTTTCGGCAAGTTCGCTGTCGATTTCAGCAGGGATGACCATTTTGGATGTACCGTCGATGTATTTAGCATCGTAGTCATAGTAATCGCTAGTGGATACGACTTCGCCGGGAACAGAAGCTTGTGGCAATTCGTTACCCAGTACGCCGACTTCAATTTCACGTCCATCTACAGCTTCTTCGACGATCACTTTAAGATCGTAACGTAAAGCATAGTCAACTGCTTTTTCCAGTTCATTACGGTCTTTAGCTTTGGAAATACCTACACTTGATCCGAGATTCGCTGGTTTGACGAAACACGGGTAGCCAAGATTGGTTTCGATCGTTGTCAAAATATCGTATTGTTGCGTTTCCCACTCTTTTGCAATAAACGTTTCGTATTTACACTGTGGTAAATGTGCTTGAGCGAATAGCTTTTTCATAATCGCTTTATCCATACCTGTTGCAGAAGCAAGTACGCCTGCACCAACATAAGGCATATCCATCATTTCAAAAAGACCTTGAATAGTACCATCTTCACCGTATGTACCATGAAGAAGTGGGAACAATACATCGATTTCGCTAGTTTGGCCGCTTAATTTTTTCCAAAGGATGCTCATCGCTTGTGAAGTGGCTTCTGCACCACCATCGATCTGTAAATCACTCAATTGGCTAGGCGCACCATGATACACTTCGCCCATATTCCAGCGTCCTTGTGGATCGATATAGATAGGCACTACATTATATTTTTTATAATCAATCGCATTTAAAACAGAAAATCCAGTCTGTAAAGAAACTTCGTGTTCTCCAGATTTACCACCGTAAATCAAACCTACTGTTAATTTTGTTGCTGTCATTTCAGAACCCCCGTTAGTCATTGTACATATGAAAGCATGTGAATAAATGCTATTGTAAATGATCGTTATTGTATAACCTGTATTCAGTATAAAGCTTGTAGAAAAACACTGCAAAAAAACTTTGTATGCTTATCTATTACTTGGATTGATTCGCTCATGTTCTTGTAGTTCATCTTCAATAAAACCGGCAATCATTGCTCGGTAGACCTTTTCTGCAATCGATGGATTTAATGCATGTTCTACAGCCAGCTGACGAACTTTATGGATCACTGATTCAACTCTTGCAGGTGCTTTTACAGCATCTTTATCTTTTTTAAAAGCGGCTGCTTGCCTTACATACTGACTCCGTTCACTTAACAATTGAATGATGTGTTGATCCAATTGATCGATACTTTCCCTTACCTCATCTAAATTCTGACAATCTCTCATCTCTGCTCATCTCCTCTATTATCCTCTAGCTAAATCATTTCTAAATCTTGTTTCGTACTATTATAAATGTCTTCCTTATATTACCCAATACAAAATCAACAAAAAAGGCAACTGGACGATCCAGTTGCCTTCTTGTGATTCGCTATTACATATCGTTTTATTGATAAATTCCAGCTTTTTTCGAAGTCGCTTTGATACCATTCGGATCATTAACAACTACATTACCCGCACTTGTTAAGCTACCTGCGGGTCCATTGTTCAGATCAAGGTAAGATAGATCAGAGCTATTACCATACCATGACCATGCTAACCAGCCGACTCCTTTTTGCTGACCGTATTTCATAATAGCGTACTCATCCACATCTTCACCTTGATGGAATCCACCGAATTCACCGATGATTAGAGCCAGACCTTTATTGATTACATTTTCCATATTCGCTTTGACCGTTGCATCGTCTTTACCTGCATATTGATACATGTGGATCGAGAATACCGTATTCTTTTTAGAATCGGCTGCCAATACGGCTTGTCCATAATCTACGATGGATTGTGGATATTGTCCCCAACCAGCAGCATCGACGATGAGTGTATGATTGAGTCCAGCATTTCTTAATTTAGGAATAGCTTGCTTGTAGCCATTCGCCCAACCTTCACTATTCCATGAACCGTACCATTCGTTGGCAATATTGATAATGACTCGATCTTCTTTGCCGACTAGCGCATCTTTGATACTGATCCAGTAGTTCACAGCATTGTTTAATTTGGCTACATCATCACTACCTGTCGCATCATGCACTTCCAAAACAGCGATCATTTTATATTGATTGACCAAAGCCAGAATATTTTTAACTGAGTTGATATCGTCTTTGGTGTACTGTGTTCCATCGGATAATACAATACGTACTGTATTGGCACCTGTTTTGGCGATGGCTGGAATAGCAGCATTCAGATCGTTTTTAAACCAGGTGTGAGAATGATTGACCCCTCTCATCACAAAAGGCTTGCCTGTTGAATCATATAATTTGGTACCGCTTACATAAAATCCGGTAGCAGCAGATGATTTCGATACTCCTATCGTTACAACAACCAACATCATTGCCAATACCACCATCAAGCTTTTTCTCAACAACATATTATTCCTCCTCTGCTATTTTGAAAATAAGCTGTCTTCCGACTGTCCCCTGTAAATTATCACCAAACGTATTAAATTACAATATTTGTTTTAATTGTAATTATTCAATTAGGTGATGAATATGGTATTAATCTAATAGAGCGACTAATGAGCATAATTTAAAAGAAGTATATAATTTATTTTAATCCTTTTTTATAAAGGTATTTCAAATAAAAATATAACTATATAGAAGTAAAACGATCGTATAAAGTAACTCAATATGTTTATATGAGTGATCTCATTTTTCAAACCTATTTAAGTACAGTTAAGTTGAATATAATACGCTTTAAATGAATCAGCCTTCTCATAATGATAGAGGATGAAATACTTCCATACATACTCTTTTAGAACAAAAAAAGAACTTATACATAGTTAATATAAGTTCTTTTTTCTGTATATTATTTAATATTACATAAATATCGACTGAGCTATACAACATACTTTCCATTAATTAAAAATTAAGAATAATTTAAAACACCTAAACTTTTACATTTATCTATTTAATTGTGTTTATAAATATAGTAGTTGAAGATTTTTCATATTGAACTGTTGCTCCTAAAGCTTCGCTAATAAATCTCAAGTTAACATATAGTATTCCATTTTGTATGAATGGAGACTGAGCGAGATCGTAACTTTTATTGTTTATATAAGCGGTATTTGAATTGGCAGTCAAAACAAATGATTTCATTCCATCTTTTGTTTTAGCAGTAACAGTTTGTTTAGACTGATCCCAATTCACTTCCATATTATATTTCGTAAAAATATCACGAAATGAAATCATGGCATAACCTGCATAAGAAATAAGAGCATGAGACTCAAATTTTTGTTTATTGACAAAGATCGTAGGAGTTACAGGTTGATTGCTAGCGTAGGTTGAAGGTACTGTAGCTCCGATAAAAAGCATTATTGACAGGCATAGCAGTGTGAATATTTTTTTCATTGTGATCTCCTCTTTTCAAATATGAATAATTACCCTGAAACAGTTATTGTTACTGTATTGTTTGCATCTCTTGTAATCGTCGTTTTCTCCGTTAATGGAGTACTAAAGGCACTACTTGGGACAGGATTATCATCCACTTTAATACTTGAATAAACAGCTTTGTTTTTACCTTTATTGGCTGAAGAAACAACTGTAGAAAGAAGTTTCCATTTATCTAAATTACTAATATTCAAACTTGAGCTCGCCGTTTCCATAATTGTAGTAAGCGCAGTCTTTTGAGTATGACTACAACCTTGATCTGTACAAATAGCTGTACCTGTAATTTTCATTCTAACTTTACCTTCATAATTATGCCAAACATAAAGAACAACATCCGAATCTGGAGAATACGCATTAGCTGCTTGTACATTAGAGTATCCTGCTATTAGGTCTGAAGAACTCGCTACTGAAGTTCCTTTTTTAACTACCATTGTAGGCTTCCAACCTTTAGAACTGGAACCGGGTCCTACACTCGAGTCATATACTAGCCCCATATCTGCTTCATACGTACCAGCACTAAATCCTGAATAATTATAAGCTGCTATCTCTTCTTCAACCTGTGTTTCATTTGGAAGATGAAGTTTAGTTGATAAATATCCGCCTGTTTTAACAATATTTTGCCTTCCTCCTATTCCATCACCAATTACAAAAGGTGAGCCAGCTGCTACAAGAGAAGTTGCAAGCGATTTGTTAGTGTAAACATTATCAGAAACTGTTGATTGATTTTTAGGAGTAAGCAAAGAATTCGAATCAAATTTCTGTATATCTAATTTTGGAGTTTGGTTAGGTGATTCCTCGTAAGAATAGATATAATTAGAATCTAAAACTATGTAATCATATATACCATTTTTTGTTTTAGCATCATCCATTTTATTTGTAGAAAAAATTTGGCTACTGTCCTGTTGTTTATCTCTTTGAATTCCTTGTTTTATTTCTAGAAGAACGTTATTGATGTTACTTTCTGAAATATTAAATGGATTATTAATAGAAACGCCATTAGAACTTTCTACTATTGATTGTTGAGATGCTTGAGTAATAGATAAAAAATTTGATGATAAAATACAAACTGTTACTAACCTCATAATTAAGAAAAAATCTTCTTTTCATTATGAACATTCCTCCATATATAATATGTATTTAATTACATTAAGAATATATATAATATATAGAGAAATGTAAAGATAATATTTTTTGAGAAAACAGATATTGATAATTAAAAATTGCGGAATTAATAATATA
>NZ_QGAD01000028.1:0-38870 GCF_005233705.1 Paenibacillus sp. CFBP13512
ATCTATTAAGATGTATTTGAGAAAAGTACTATTTATTGGATTATTATTCTAGTTATAGAATTATACATAAATATTTGTACGTTTGAGCGGGGGAATTTTTTATATTGTTATGTGGAACTCATATGCAGATCAAACCCAGAAAGAGTTTTTAGTTGATTGGATCGAACACTATATTTTAAAATCGACCAGTATAAGTTGGATAGAAAAAGGAATTTTTATATATCTGCTTACTGGAAAGTCTTCAAAAAAGGATATCTACAGTAGTCATGTAGATACGGCATTCGACATAAGTATATCGCTTCGAAAATTAATGAGTAACAAATTTATAACGTACAATAAGGATTCGCATAAATATGATCTAGTGATCGATTTCTCTAAAACTCTATTTGCATTTAAATTAACGCAAGACGATACACTAAACAGTTTAATGGATGATCCAGACATTTCTTACGCAGCGAAAGGGCTTATTACTTTTATTAGCACCTATAGTAACCTGCAAATTTCTATTAAAAGCGTTCTGAAGTATTCTTCAGCTACAGAATTAGAATTGATGACAATTGTTAATGAGTTGATAGATGCAGGATACTTGTATGGTAACAAACATACAGTTAGTTTAAATAGTTCATTTCCTAGTACTAATTTGAGTTTGATAAAGAGTCGAATAGAACAAATATATCAAGATGCTTTGAAGAGCCAACTGATTCTCTATTTGTCTGATTGTAATCCTAACCACTTTAAAGGCTGGAGTGATTTGTTATATTCTCGCTGTTACAATCTATCAATATTACAGATTGCTATAATAGCCAGCGATAATGTATCGTTGTATAAACTATTAGACCATAATATTATTACAGACTATACTCCTTACGATCCTTTAAAAATAGCATACCTTTTCCATAACCATAGTTCCTTATCTATTTTGTTAGGTAGTTCTGCTATTACAGAGAATAGTAAAAATGTATATGAATTATTTGCAAAAATGATTATGGACAATCAGCCCTTTGAGTATATTAATTATTTTTTGGATTTAGTCGATAATAAAAGTAGGGTGTCTTGGATCTCATATCTTATGATGCCTGCTATGTATTGTAAACGTTATGATCTACTTAAAAGACTACTGGAAATAGGAGCAGACCCCTGTCAGAATGTCTCCAGCCATCAAACCTTATTTGACTTAGCTGTTCGTCAAGAAGATGTGGATGCCATACTGCTCATGAAAGAGTACAAGTAATTCAACATCATAATAATCATGCGAAGCACGCATTTAGCTATAAGCTATTTGTGTGCTTTTTTATATTTATAATTACAGGAGGAAGACAATGATCAATTTAAACCCGACAAGAAACGGATACTTTCAGAAGACACAACATGTATTTACACCAACTTACAACAGCTATTTAAATGCTACATATACCATTACATCCCTGGAAGAGTATCGCTTTTGGCTCAGTTGGGTATCGATGAGTATTATTGCGTATAAAGATGAGGTATTTGCAAAACAAGAAGTTACAAACGATATAGAAATTAAAATACTCGAAGATACTTGGAATCAGTTGATTGCTGATCCGTTTATCGGAAACCTGATCTTATCCTTTAAAGAGTTTGAATCTCAAGTTATAATAGATAGCCTTATTGAAAATAGTTACTATAAAGATGAAATAGAGTTATCTAAGCTTAATCAGCAAAGATTATACTACTTGAATCGTTTTAAAAGTACCCTCAACGTAAATCTAAAATTTAGATAAGCTCTTTTACCAGAAATAACTATATGATATACTCAATTACATAAATTGAATTATATTATTAAAGAATCTGGCAAGCGCTGGATTAACTTTTTCAAAATGCATCTCTCAAGGATGATCAATCTGCTTAACTTTTATTTTAAGTTGAGTGCTATTGATTTTTTGAGAGATGCATTTTTGCGTCTAATTATAATGTGAGGAGAGATTTAAAATGAAATTATGTTCTACTCCAGCTATAGTAGCTAAGATCGCAAGAGGTATTTTGAAGAAAAGGTTTCCTGCTACAAAATTTTCAGTAAGAGCAAATGCATATGCACTTACCTTATCTGTTACTTGGGATGATGGTGTAATGAAAGAACATGTAACCCAAGCAATAGAGTGGTTAGAAAAAGACTTTGTTTGGGAAAACCAAGAATATAACAACTCTTTGTATATAACGTATGAACGAAATTTAAGTCCAGAAAGAAAAGCAATTATTCATAATCGACTAGTTGACGAGAAGATTGATACGGAGTGGTTTGGTGAATTCAGAAGTACTTTTCTAAGATCTGCTGAAAGACGGCTTATTCAAGAATTTGTACTTAGTGATGGAATCAAATAATTATATAAAATGGAGGAATATCCTATGACTATTAACAAAGAAGATATGAAAGTGGTTAGAACAATGAGTATTGAAAATACTTCATCCGATTTATGGGCAATTAATCTAACGTGGAGTAAGACAGAAGAAGGTAAAATTGCTACTTGCCCTGTGTTATCTGGAACACTTCACTTTTACGCGAAAGGTCATACTTTGGAAGAGGTCATTGAACAAATGAAAATGACCGTCATCTCAGAGTCATTACATTTAATCCATAATCCTATTGTTGAATTAATCCAACAACCTAAACAAGGATTCTTTCAAATGGATTTATTGGATTCTATAGAGCAGATTAGACTTATGCAATTTAGAATGATAGCTGCCGATCAACATTGGCATGTGCAATTTAATGAAGCCGTCAAACTTAATGAAATAGCCAGTATAGATAAAGTGGCTCAGTATGGGGACATGTGCGTTATCTCTACACTAGAAGTACCAAATTATCATATAGTATCCATAGTTACAGATGGCTACTCGAAATTTATTTTTAATGGAACAAGTCAAGAAGTGTGCGAATTCATTAATTCAAGAATGGCTGAAAACACTGTATCATGAAGGAGAACGTATGATCTATCAAACTGCATATCAAACTGCTGAACATCTAAAAGAGATTTTAAAAAACGAATTTCCTGCTACTACATTTACAGTGAATGTAGATAAAAATCATATACTTTCCAATATAAATATTCTATGGAAAGATGGGCCTCTATCAGTTGACGTTCACCGTACAGTAGATTGGATGAAAGGTAGTTACATCTTAAAAGGTATTCACTATAGTAGTGTTGAGAATATAAGTTATGATAGACAACGAAGTACCAGCAAGGAAGAGAATACAGACTTTCAATTCTTTGATCTTATAGATCTGGTAGGAGAAGTCATTAAAGCAATCTGGAAATTTGTCTTCTGAATTATTCTGATTTGATAGAAAACTTAAAAAGCCGTTTACTCATGATGTATAATCCACATCACAAGTAAACGGCTTTTTCTTCATCCTGCTAATTTCTGACCATGATCTAAAAGCTCTAACATGGAAACATACGGCAACATTGATTGATCCAATAATCCGTTACGTACCTTCAAAGAAAATTCTTCAAGTGTACCGAGATAGCCTGGCATTTCTACAAATCTGTCTTTTAATCCACGGTAAGTAGTTAGATAATGATTCCCTAACAGGGGTCCTAAAACCATATAACTACCTGAAGACTGAATATTGACCATACCTGAAAGCATAGCTTCACCAGAGATATTAGCATGGAGGCTAATACGTACAGATCCGTTGAGTTTCACATTACCTTCAATAACTGCATAATCGTAAACATGCACGTCTCCACCAATTTGAACAGAACCCCGAACTTCTGCTTGACCATAAATTTTAACATATCCACCGATAGATGCATTCTCATGAATCAAAGTATTTCCGTAACACTCAACATAATCTAAAACAACAGCAGAACCATGAATAGTGCAATACTCGCTTATATTGGCATGACCTCCTATGCAAGCATACCCACCAATTTCTGCATAGCCACGTATTTTAGCATAATGTGTGATACAAGCATGATCTAAGACGCGAGCGTGGTCTAATATTACTGAATAGCCCATCACAGTAGATGACCCGGAAACAGTAGAATAGCCTCCTATAGAAGAATAGTCCCCCGCGATTGCTTGATCACTAATTTTCGCATGATCATAAATGCAGGCATGATTTTGAACCATTGCGTTTCCAAACACATGAGCATTACCATAGGCAGAACCAAAATCTAAAAGTTGCGCATTATCAAACACTCTAGCCTGCTGGTAAGCTGAAGCATTGGGATGCAGCCAGCTGTTACCCTTCTGACTAAGATTGCCTGTATGCTCAACCCAACCTCCTAAATCGCCTGCTTTAACTATCATAGTAGGAGTAAGTATATCTTTAAGAGCTTTGATTTGATGTAATGTTATGCCTTTATACACTCTAGTATTATCAGTTAATACGTATTTCATCATAGGGTATTCCTTTCTAATAACTTACTCTTTAGGACATTGATTCAATTAGCTTCCACAAGAACTGCACGAACTACTGCTACAAGAACTACTGCTACAAGAACTACTGCTACAAGAACTTCCACTACACGAACTACTAGGATTTCCATCATCGCTTGAATCTTTTGAACCATTAGAACTTTTAGATCCGTTAGACTTGGAAACACTAACAGTACGGGAATTTCCAACAAGATTATTCCATATTTCCGTTTTTTCTTGTAATTGGGATTCTAAAAGTCTTGAATGATGAAGTGGTGAAGATTCAGGAGTTATAAACCCTACTGACGCTAACATATTTAATGAATTCCGCATCGCTTTATTCATACCAGGATAGTTATTTACTGAAGATTGACTCTTCAATATGGATTGTTTAATTAGAAGGATCAATAACTCTTGTATACTAGCAAATTGGTCATTTGTAGCGACATTAAAATAGGCTTTTAATAAATACGAGTCCAGCGAATTAGAAAAGTCTAATAGAACTTCCTCACTAAGTGAATACCGATGGAACGCTCTCAAGTGTATTTGATTCTCTTGATCCACTTTAAATAAAAGACTATAAACAAAATCAAAAAAAGCACGATCTTCTGAACTGATTTCTTCATTCTTCCGGGTAACATTAGGACGATGATGGATAAAATGACCACAGAATGAATCACAAAACTGCTGGTAATCTGCTGTAAACATCAACATTTCATGCCATAGGATATCAACCAGTGGACTATACATGGGTGTCGACTTAAATAGAGCACTCATGAAAAAAAAACGTTTTAACTCTAAAAGAAGCCAATCGTACTGGATATCATCTATGTACGGATGATGCTTCATGACTCTTTCTTTTACGTGCGTAAAGTATTCTGCTCTAAAGGAGTCCTCGATAAAGGCTTCGATACGATCTGCATTATTTTTGCCCAATACGGACGGATGATTAGATGAGAAAGGAATATCGATACGATTCAGATTACACTTGAATTCTTTATTAAACTCAATGGTGTCAGGTGCTGGGTTAAGCGTAGAAGGAGTACTAATCTGTTCATTGATTACATCCTTTTTCGTTATAAACAACATGTTAAACCATTTTTTTAGATCCATTTTCATCCTCCTAAAATAAAAAAAGCACCACGTATAGCTAAATAAGCCATACGTGGTGCTTCCACTGTGAGTTGTATTCAATTCATTTATCTATAATATAATCGATTAAATAATTTGTGTATATATGTTTGCGATGATATTATAGTAATATTCTACAACAAATTTCATACCCTCTAAGCAAGCGCTAAGAGAATTCTCTTTTAAAATGCACTTCTCAAGTGATCAATCCACATGTCTTTTCTTTATGACATCAGGCTGATAATTTGAGAAGCGCATTTTTTTTGTGCTTAAAAAGATATATAAGGAGGATCGTCTACTTTTAAAATCATATTATAAGGAGAACATTATGTTAAATTGTGCAGTGCATTATGAAAAAATCAAAGTATTTATGTTACAAGAATTGTCTTTTAAATCAGTTTCATTTCCACTTAAGCAGCTCAAAGATAATACTTATCACGGTACTGTCTACTGCAACGAACACATTCGTACATTAAAACGCGAAGAAACAGGTATTATTGATAGTTTTTCGATAGAAAATGCAGATCCAAGTTGCTACTTATTTAGAATTAAAATGCAATCTGGTCAACTCTTAGAAGCACAGACGGCTCATTATCAAGCCATCTATCCTTTAATAAAATGGATTGAAGCTTCTCAAACTACTGCTGTACTAGACAAAGATCTAGGAGATGTATTTTACCTGGTCAATCACACATCGTTAAGACCAGAAATCATTCCTTATCGATTAGCAGTTAGCCCATCGTATTCTGATTATCCGTTATGTTTGGTGAATATGAGTACTGGGAATAAAAATCAAATTAAAGAATTATCAGATGATTGGGAAACATGGTCGTTTGTATTTAGAAATATGAATGATGCACTCCTGTATAGTCAAAAATCAGAAAAACTGAGTATCTTAAATTAGGGAGATGACCGTATGAATACAACTGCAAGTTTGACACGAATTATATTTTCTTTGTTTGGAGAGATAGAATATTTCTCTACTGCGCTTAATGAACGCGAAGGGATCAATGCATTTTGGGATCTGTATGGTCGATCTAATCAAAACTCGACCAATAGTATTATTAAAATAGTATCGGTAGGTCAAATACCTGCGACACGTTAAAACAAATAGTAAGTTATACGAAAGCTGAAGATCGCCATCATTGGAGTGATCTTCAGCTTTTTTCTTTGCACATAAACGCTGTTTACATTTACTGTATTTATTGATAATTATTTTATTATATGGTAGACTACAAGACAAAATATTACTGTTACATAATATGTAATATTTTACTCAATTAAGGTAGTGGAGGTGTATCAAAAAGTAAGCGTTACCAAAATAAAATAAAAGGGGTTTTTTTATGAAGAAATTTATCGCTCTTATTGTACCTACTGCTTTGTTTTTATCTCTAACATTGGGTATGTCTTCAGTACAAGCAGAGGATCAAACAGTTTCACAGGTAACTAACATTCAACAAGAAGCTATTTACAAAATCACACCTGCTGATAAAGAGTGGGCTAACTTTACAAGTAAACAAGAAAAAGTAGATGCCACTAGAATACCTGCTGATGTACTGAGTAAAATGACAACTGACGAAGTAGTAGAGGCAGTACTTACCTATCCATTGCTTACTGATATCTATGCATTTGATTCGACTGAAGCTGGATTAAGTGTTCTAGCAGAACAATCAGACGCTTTTAGAGAGCTACAAACAAGAGAGGATGCAGAGCAAAAGCTGAACGAACGACTTCAAATGAGAAGTTTAACGACAGAAAATGCTTTGCAACCACGAACTATTGATATGTTGTTGTCGGATAAACAAATTAGTAGTTCTCAAAGTCTTCAAGCAAGTGCAGTACCAGGAAGCAGTGCTACCGTTCATACAGTTAAAACACCTAAAGGAAGTTCAGTAACGGCGCACAAATATTCACCTGATTTTACTACAGCAGAAAAAAATGAATTAAAAAGAACCTTTTTAAGCTCTTATCCTAATGCACAATTTGTTTCTAATGCTACCGTGAATTACAATTGTCACTCGTATGCTTTTTACTCTAGGCTAACTACCAATCCATACTGGATCGAAGATCCTTCACCTTATATGAAAGATGGTTCTTATGCAGTCGTTTTTAGTCCAGTAAGTGCAAGTATAGGAACGAGAGTATACTTTGATCATCCAGACTATACAAAAACTCATAGTGCTGTGGTGACGGGTACTCCAAGTCCAGGTAGTCCTGCACAAAATTTCACAGTCACTTCAAAATGGGGAAAGGCTCCATTATTCAAGCATGTTGCGAAAGATTCCCCATATTCAATGAATAATATTAAATTATATAACGCAAATTAAAAAACAGGTTAGGTCTATATGTATAGATCTAACCTGTTTTTCTATAACTAATGTAAAATACAATCTGATATGTTACCATTATATTTAATTACAAAACGTATCAGGGAGAATACTATGAATATATTTGATGATTATGATCAAAAGTTAGATCAACTACATAAAGCACATGAAGCGATCATAGAGCATTTCCATGAATTGCCTGATGCTTCGTATCAAGCCTTTAGCGTAGAGGCTGAAATACGTAATTTTTCACTTCGTAAAGAGCGATTAAGCATAATTCCATCTAAAACGTCCTGCCACTTATGCGATCAATTTTTAGCTTACGAAGAAGTACCAACTAAGTTAGGGAAGAAGAAAAGCTTTAATATCTGCTCCAAGTGCATTGACACCATAAGCTTGGTTCGCGGAACGACTGAATTTGAAATGGTTCATGAACTTCAGAAAAATACACTGAATCAAGATATAACAGGAGCACTTCACCCTCTAATCAAAGATCATCTCATTCGACAATCAGAGAAGTGCTGGCTTATTCATGATGTTGTGTATGACTTATATTATAAAAAGGGTAGAACTAGAGAAGCCCTAGATCAATCATGGATTGAAGACATTGAGAAGCGATTGGCTCTGCTAAAACAGCAACTTGTTATAATGGCTGACTTGAATTACAAGCTACCGGATTCTTACATGCAAGACTATAGTCATAAAGCGCAAATTAAAGATCTAGAAGGGAAACTAGAGCGTATAGATGGAGGTCTCTTACCGTATCGTTGTTCTCATTGTGGCAGTTGGATTAAAGAAGCCGGTAGACCCACTTTTTACGGAACATATACGATTTGTATGCCCTGCAAAAAAGTTTTAAGAGGAGTTATGACAATTCCAGAAGCAGAAAAGAAATATGATTTAAGATCAGGAACTATAAGACGTGATATTACACGAGGCAAGCTTACATGTTATGAGGATGCCAAGTTATTACGCCGATCAGGATCAATATGGATACTCCATGAAATAGTCGTTCAGGATAAATACAAAGAATTGCCGGAACATACATCGACCACTTCCGGATACGCTGAAATTCCTAACGATCTACTGGAACGTTCCAGAAGTGTATTCAATCGTCTAAAATAAAACCTTTGGCCCTAGAATTCTTTATTGAAGAACTTCTTGATTTAATGTAAACTTGTTTTAAATGAATAATGAATTAGAGGGAAGCACCCTTACTGTCCAACAGGCAGTAGGGGTGCTTTTTTTCGTGTTTATGCAAATTGAAGGAGGGAATACCATCATGCTTTTATTGAAGCCTGACCCGCACGTCTGGTTACTGTCATTGCAACGTATATCAGAAGTTATTCAAACACGTTTAGAAACGATGCCAACTAACGAATCCTTATCCTGCTTGTTTTCACTTTGTGAATACTTTATCCATAAAATTCAGCAGTCCGGTCTATTTATCGTTTTTGAACCTACAGATATTATCGTTATAACAGCTATAACAGAAGAACACTCGAATTATATTGGAGAAATGTATCCACTAGAAGATTTTGAACAAGGTAAAGAATCGAAAGAAGAATTACTTAGCTCAGGATTTATATATATACACCAATGGGGATACCTCAAGCTTCATAAGAAACTGGAGGACTTAAGATCATGCTAGATTGGCAATTCGTATTTAATAAAGTAAAGCAGATGGATCAAGAAACATCATACTTTAAAATTGGTCTCACACTACAAGAAGAGCAGCTATTTAAAGAGGTCTATGATGCCATCCAAAAGCTAGTAAACACTACTACTCCTGTAAACAGTACAAAAATTGGTATCGATGGAGCGCAGATCAGGCTTTCAGTAGATTATTCTAAACTGCACCTAGAAGTTATAAATTTTTTTGGAGTTGCTGATCCCATGACTCCTTATGCCTGGAGTTTTCACGTTGAATCTTCATTGCAAAACGATGTAAGAATCGTCCAACAACAAATTTATAAGGACTCCGAATTCTATATTAATGAATCTCCGGCTATTCACCAACTAAATGAGCTACTACTTCAACTCTACCATCAACAAAATAGAGTCATTGTCTAAAGGAGCGCCTATGAACCCTATCATGCATACCCAAAGCAATCGACCTCACGCTAAATGGAGTCAGTTTGTTTTAGTACTTATGTATCTCTTTCCAGTTATAGAATCTGTTCGCACCGTGAAACCTGAACTGCTACAACAATTAGCAACCCGTCGAGAAGAATGGTTTCCTTCATTTTCATTTGTAGAGTTTTTTACGTTTATCACAAATAGTAAAGGCACCGAGCAATTCTTTACGGTTCTTGTACAAGGGATAGGTAATCTTATTTCTTCTTCAGTTGTATTCTTATTTACACCTATCACCATGTATTCTATAGCGATCATTGCTTTCATCGGTACTGCTATTGTTTACCAACGGTCTTTAAAAGGAAACAAACATCCGTGGTATCGTATAAGACTTCGCCATTTTACGATGGCATTGATTCTACTTCTGGTTCTGCCTATGATTGCTCATCTGGTCTACTCTGTAGTCGTCCATTAATAAAAAATAAAGGATGATCGAAATGCAACATTGGAATTTTAAAGAAAAGGAACTGCATCATATTCAATCCTGCTTGAATGAAGGAAGAATCGTACTTATTCAGGGCGATAACATGCATGATCTTCAATTATTAAAAGACGATCTTACCGCTATGAGCGATGTACCCGTTTTTGAACACCACATATACCAATCTATCGAAGAGTTATGCATGGCTGTAGAACATCCTAAAGCCAAAATTATTCTTTTCTATGCCAATGTGCATCATAGCGATTTTGAGCTTTATCTTGAAATCCAAGAAGCTATTATTGAAAGCGTCTATCCAGCTATCGGCATTTTTATAGAACTAAATGATCATAAAGTACTTAATTATCACTATCAATCGACTCATGAGATTATCTTACGACAAGCCAGCGATCGCTTAAAACGATATGAGTTAAAGCAAAATGAAAGTCAACCTCATCAAAGTCATATCGCACCATTAGATCCGCGTAAATACACTCTCAATCAGTTGACTCTAGCTGAGCAAATGGCTGTTCGCTTGGCATACATGAACACAGGGATCGAAAAAGGGGGCATCATGGGTTGGTATCAGACCGGTGAGCCAGTCATAACCGATATTGCTCCATTAAAATCTTACGCGTTGATAGGCTGTAAGCATCGTATACATGGTAGCGAATGGTTTCAAAATTGGTTGATTTCTGTTGAAGCTGCTTTAAAGCAAATCACTCTTGTTAAAGATATAGATAATTATCCTGCTTCTCTTAAAAGCTTAGAACGTGTCTACTCTTATTGGGAGGATCGGATGAACTACTTTGATACATTGATCAAAACTGTTCATTCAGCTGCACTATGAAATCAAATGCAAGATGAGGAGTACCGGTATGAAAAGCATAAAAGGATTATTAGAATGGATAAAACAATTTTTTATAGGTATTGGTGTACTTTTATTTATGCTATCTCTCTGGTTCATAGCACTTCCTTATGCGACAGGCAAATTAGACCAGTATCTTATACTCTACATTCAATTTTTTTTGGATTTAAAAGATATGCTTATGGTTGTTTATCGTCCACATTAAAGGAGCTATCAAAAAATGAACGACGTATGGTGTGAGTCCCATAGGAATGAAGGTCAGTTAGAAATAGGATTGGGACGTTCGAATACTATATGTGAACGAAGCCTCCCAGATTGGATGCCTCATGAAGCAAAAGAATATTAAATCCTTCCATGTAAAATTAAAATCATATATAAGGATACTGCCTATTCTATGTATGACTTTTGTTTTCGTAGGGATTGTACTTATCTATTTTAACGAACAACATCCGATCGCTTACCTGAATCAACTGCCAGCTGTATCCCTTTTCATGCAGGAATGGCTTACATTTTTACCTAGCCCTAGCAGCAAAGAATATTCGATGATGGAACATTCGTTATTTCAGCTTGCTCTAGATAAATTATTTCATCATTAGCACTATAATCTGCATCAATAAGATTTGAGAGGAAGTTATTCATGAGAATTAAAAATAACGAGTATGCAGCTCTTGCAATCATTATAGTCATACTTCTTTTTTTTATAGGACTTTTACATCTGACAAAACCGATTAATCCACAAAGCACTGAGAACAAAAAAATCGTTGTGCAAACCGTGGGAACGATTGAATCCGTATCTCAAACGATCAAGCCAGGACTATTTTCAGATGTTATCATGCAAACAATTACGGTGGGTGGCAATAAATATACGTTAAATGGCTACACAACCACATTTAAAAAGAATCAATGGGTCACTTTTTCTTATATAGAAGGAACTAACAATATAAGGGAAATTCAAATTCAAGAAAGTAAATCTATAGAATGACATGATATAGATTCTCAAAAAAAAGCTACTGGAAATATAGACTTGAAAGGATGCTAAAAATGTTCAACAAAACCTTTGAATCAATCGCCCAATTACGAAGAGCTTCTATCCTGCTAGTAATTCTTTGTTGTATATGTGTTTGCATCTTACTTATTTTAGATCATCAAAATCTCATTCCTACAAACACAACTATTCAATTATCTGGAACAATTGAATCTGTCTCTCAAACGATCGAGCCGGGACTGTTTTCTGATGAAATTAAGCAAACCATTATGGTTGGTGGCAACATGTATACGATAGATGGATACACAACCATATTTAAAGAAAATCAATTTGTTACTTTTTCTTATATAGAAGGAAACCATAATATTCAAAAAATCGTGATTCAGTAAAGCTAAAAAATCTAGAACGGAGTACCATTTGGACAGGGTAAGGTGAAGCAGTAGATTTTATATTCTTCTATTACAAAAGTGCTCAACATAACAGCTCCAATCGATCTGAACAAAACAAATCAAAAAGCTATGTCTAAGGAGACCGTTAATAATGATCAGCCCTACATCTCACAACCACGTACCTCAAAAGCCATCACATGCAGTGAACTATAAAAAAATTCTTACTTATACCCTTATTTCAATAATGGGACTTACCCTTATTACTACTATTTTTCTTTTTTTCTACAATGAAAATGTAGAATTCGAAGCTTCCAAATATGATGTGAATGGGAATGTTACTTCAATTAGTAAAGAATATGAAAATAAGACGCTCAACAAAGGCATGGTTAATTACTATATTGTAGTCAATGCACAAACTATAAAATTACCTTATTCATGGGGAAAAGATTTAGAAATCGGTCAGTATGTACAAATTCAAGGAAATAAAAACGAACTAACCAGCCTTAAAATTGTTAATTAGTCAATCGTAATACAATATACTATCCACTAAAGGGGTTAACCTAATGAGTAAATTAAATATCATGCGAACAATAATCGATAGATCTACTAAATTGATCACTGTAGTTCCTACTACGGTGGCTGGTCTGCTTCAAGCAAAGCAGGAAGATCGCATCCTATATTTAAAAACAATGTCACAAGATACATTAATAAGTACGTTCAAATGGTTTACATATGTACTTTTAGCAGGTAACTTAATGCATTCAGCAAATAAGCTACATATTGAAATTCCTGCCGAAGTTCAACTATATCTCGAATCCATTGAATCCGAATGCAGTGATCGAAAAATCACTGTAACCTTAATTTCAGAAATAGTAGACGCTCAACTACCAAACTTATCAAAATCAACGTTGATCCAAATTATTTTATTTGGAGCTACACTAATTATAAATCCGGATATCTCTGCAAAAATTTTACTCTCTTCCATTTTGCTTCAAGCTGCTTTATATTTTACCAATATCAAGCTTCCATCATCATTTCAAAAGTAGTCCAATTAGATTTTAAAGGAGTGTACAACATGATTATTAGTAAAGGTCAAAAAATTGATGTTACTAAAGGAAATAGTGTAGCGAAAGTTGCTGTAGGATTACGTTGGGAAAGTAACGATCCTACACTAGATATTAATGTATCTGCCTTTTTATTAGATCAGCAAGGTCGCTGTAATGCAGATGAGGATATGATCTTTTACAACCAACCTTTAAGTCGCAATCAAGCCGTATCTCATGTAGAAAAACGTCATGATGATCGAGAAAGTATAGATATCACATTTTCATCATTGCCTAAAGACATTGCTAAAATTGCTATTACGTTAACCATCCATGAGGGAGAAGCGTTAGGACAATCTTTTGCAAACGTAAAAAATGCAGAGTGTCGTATCTATTTGAACGAAAAAGAAGAATATGCTGTATTTCCTTTCGGTGAAGGTTTAAATCAGGAAACGGCTATCGTTGTAGGTGAATTGTATATGCACCAGAACGAGTGGAAGTTTAACGCTATTAGTAGTGGCTATACAGGTGGTTTATCGGCTTTAGTACAAAGCTTTGGCTTATCACTTGAATCAGAAGCAGAAAAACCTGTAACTCCTATACAAGCGCCTATTGCACCAATGATCTTGGATCTACAAAAGAAGCAATCTATCAATATCGTAAAATCAACAAAAGTGACAGCCACCTTGGAGTGGGATAGTAAAAAAGATTTAGATCTCTATTGTTTTTACGTAACTAAACAAGGAGAAATGGGGAAAATCTATTATCAAAATCTAGGATCGGCTACAGAGTCACCTTATATTTCTTTAGATGGCGATGCCGGAGCCAATGGAAAAGAAACGATCGTTATTCATCGACCAGAAGAACTGCATTACGTTCTCATTGCTGCTTACAGTGCGATAAGTAATGGAGTGGGTAGTTTTAAGTCGATGAAAGCTAAAGCTGTTGTAGATAACCATCAGGGGCAAATTATCACATCACCTTTATATGAAAACAATATGTTTGCTTATTGGGTAGCCATTGCGAAAATTGATTTTACTGCTCCCAATGAAATGAGCATTATTCAGATAGAAGAATACTCTAAAGCAGGAGTAGAAAAAAGTCCGCTACTCTATGAAGATGGTAGTTTTAAAATGAATGTAGGGCCAGCGGAATTCAAAAGAAAGAAAAAAAAATAAGCTAATCGCATAAGGAGCAATACATTGACTCTATCTAAAAAATATTCGTTCTATATACTAACTTCTTTGTTATTGGGTGCATTAACTTGTGCGATTTATTTGGTCTTGCATATATTTAGTGGATCTTCTATTCCAGCAGATTGGAAAACATCGATACAACCTGTAACCATACCCACGAGTTCGATGTATCATCACTGGTTTATTCAATCTCTATTATTAGGTAGTATCGTTTTTGCACTCAGTTTGTTATTTTGTTTTTTAATCATTGTACTCAAGAAAAAAACATTAAATAGGAAACTAATTCGTACATCATTAGTTAAAGAAAGTAATGGTAAATAACAAAACTAGAAATCGGTCTATAAATTTCAACCTTTATTTTTATAGTAATCAATTAACAGCAGAATGACTTTAAAATGTATGTAGCCTAATCCATTTGAATGATAATGGGTTAGGCTTGAAAGGAAAGCAGAGAGTGGATACAATCAATCGATATTTTGGTTATATTATTGTCCCTATAATTGCAGGCATGGGATCTTCTTTATTATATTTGTTATGGCATATAGGAGATGGGTTTTCCGTCCCTCCTGGTTGGGAAGTGTCCATTGATACTAAAATTATGCCTATTTATGACTACTGGGATCTGCGGTCTAAAATTTTGGGTATTATTGTTTTTTTAATCACTTCATTTATTTCCTTTTTAATGTTCCGATCAAACCGTAAAGCTTTGCAAAAGAGACAGAATAATAGTACGCAATCAAGACCACTAAGTAAAGATTATAATCCATACAAAATTGTAGGAACAACAGGGATGGGTAAATCAATTCTTACCAAATCATTCACGAGTGAACAAAGAGACAGAGCCTCCTTAATAATGGGACATCGCGCAGGTGATTTTAGTTTTAAGTTTTCTATTATCAATTTAATTATAGATCAAGTTAAAAAGAACACATCATTTGAAATTATTATAAGTTTTAAAGAGTGTAGTAAAGAGTATTACGAGCAAGAGATATATCCTCACATCAAATCTGATTTTCCTGATATAAAAAGTGAAATCAATTTTGATCATATTTATTTATATTTTGCAGCAGAACATAATATGAATACTCCTAGGAATGAGGTTTGATTAATGACAATGACAATGACAAACATCGGTTTATTGTGGATATTTACATTTATAGCCCTATTAACAATAGGAGATCTAATCTATTATTTAGTCATATGGCGCAATGCCTTAATAGCAGAAGCAGAGAAAACCCAAGCACTGGGTATCACAGATCCAAATCTTGCTTTAGAAACGGCTAAAGCAAAAAAGAAATTTATGAATGCTTCAAGACCCATATTTTTTGTTATTGCATTGTATTTGATGCTATTTGATATTGGTTTATTTTCTAACATCAATTATAAGATTGGTTTATGCTTAATACTATTAGCTGTATATACGGGGTGGGGTATATATGACATTGTTATGTACAAGCGTTATAAAAGGAAAAAAGAAATTGAAAGGGATCTTATACCTAAATAAATGTCTAACTATGAATATCCATCTTGGTGAAGTCCACGATCGCATAACGCAAAAAAAGCACAAACTCCAACGGATCATTACCGCGAGAGCTTGTGTTTTTGTTTTATTCGTTTATTTTCCACGCTAATTTTTCTTTAACGTAAACGGCTTTAATATCCGCATCTGCTGGCAACTCATACACCATTTTACCACTCTCCGTAAGTCCCGGATTTAGTGCTACAAAAGCTAGAGTAGATAGAGGTCCGTTTTTCATGAATTCACGACCCTTATCATCTTTTAATACGACATTATATAATAACGAAGATTGAGCTGTATTACTGACATTTTCGTAAGTCACATCGAGCGTAACCGTGCGTACTCCATTATCTGTGGAGTCTACGTAACTCGTGAGTGTTAGTTTAAATGGTTCTTCCATAAAACTTCTATCTATTTGCTTAATAGCATTTGTAGGTTCTGCTTGGGCTATCATAACATTAGGATCAGAGCTGGATTTTCCTAACCAAGACAGTAAAGAGAAAAAAGCAATAAAGCAGATAAGTCCTATCCATAACACCTTTTTTGATGCATTGTTATACGCTGGCTTGTTTTCCATCTTGACCTCCATTTAGGTATGTAAGACCTATTACATAATATTTCGTAATAGATCCATTAATTTTAGCTTATTTCTTTACGTTTGAGAACGTATTATATCAGGTACCTTAATAATTCTGTATGACACGATATCGACTAACGTTTCTAATACTTGGTACATTATGCCTGTTAGCGGTACAAATTTCTTTTTTTAGCATCGTAGGGTATTATAATTGCAATAGATAATATAATTCGAACTTATGGATAATATAGGAGGCTAAGATGCTGATCGTAAGAGGAACACTTTCTTTTGTAACTTCCATATACTTTATAGTATTAATTTTTATTTTAGCTTCGGGTTATCTGCAATGGGATGGAAAAGATTTTACGACTCTTTTGTGGGTAGGTTTTGGTATAATTTGTTTAAACCCAATCTTATACCTTATGGATAAATAATCATATGTAGATAATGACGATAAATTTCCAAAATGACGCTAAGTTAGTGTTATAAAGCAATCTCATAATATAACAATTCGAGAGGAGCATATCCATGTGAATAGAAAGAAAAGGGTTGATCTTCAGCAAGAAGGAATAGAAATACAAGAACCTAATAAAACAATAGACACACAGAAAGCACCTAAAAGAACATCTCTTCAACAGATCATGGACAAGCTAAGCAAAAACAAGATGGATTTATCAGATTTACCTAACACCATCCCTGTTTTGATGACATACGATGAAGCTGGGCATCAATTAGTTGCTTGCACTTATAGCTTAGATTTTCTGAAGAACGCTCCTTTTTCGGGTCTTCAAAATTTTACTACTTCTGAAAAAATAAAAATGGAAAACCTGATGCTAATCGGTTTAAAAGAAGGTTACTTGAACCTGCAACACTTTCATCTTTTGTTGTTACAGATGTATGGGAGTAGAATACACAAAGGGTATGCTAATTTGTTTACTAGAGAACATCTCCAAACAAGAGCCTATCAGGTAGCTCAAACGTTACCTGAAGTGTATGTGCTCAATGCAGACAATTTTTTAATGCAGACTTGGCTTCAAATGGCTGGAACTGACCGAGTGTTGCCAGCAACAGAATCTCTTCAACTTTCTATGCGTAGTGATTATATAAAAGGCTACGGTTTACCAATACGAAATGATAATGACTTTTCCCCTGAACCACCGGAGTGGATTTCTCCTAAACCGGGCTACTTGGTTAATTCCGCAGCAGGAAGCAAGTGGTACAACCCTGCAACTTTAAGAAATGGGATGCGCTAATGAATAAATCACCGAAAACGATGCTAATAGACCGGATGCACAAAAAAGAGGTCGCAGAGAACAAAAGGCATTTAATCTTCAATGAGATGAGCCCGCTAGAGGAACGAGGATGGGAAATTGTACGATCTAATGTACGTGTCAAGCTATACGATATAAAGGAAGTATATGTACTACTATGCCGTAATCAAAAAGAGCCGGTATTACTTTTGTTTTCGGTTTCCCCTGGAGCGTTTGTTTCTCAACGTAGGATTGAGCACCATACGGTGAACTACTTGAATGCCTTTTATCAGCAGTTCGAGTCGATGCCTTTACACATTTTCACTTGTGAATTTTCTACTAACTCAGAATCGGATATACCTCTTGAGTCCTACAACCACCGGTGGCAAAATCTTTCAAGCCGATCTTGGCTGGAGAGCTTTTATCATATCATCCAGTATCAAAAAGAATTACCATCGGAACTTGATGATTTATCGTTGATGACTCATCCCGATTTTGATGCCTACGTGCGAAACAGGGTAGCATTTTGTTATCAGGAGTGGCATGGATTAAATGCGGGTACTTTACAAATTCGAATATATTTGGAACAAGGAGATCCACAAGAACACTGGAGTCCAACAGACGTCCAGCATTTTTTAGAGTACGGAGATGAAACGCCTAAGTTAGTAATTGATATTGGAGGTGCCGATCCTGCGCTCCATCCTGTCATTACAATGTACTTTGATTTATGGCATGGTACGTTTGGAGATCACATCTGGGATGCGCATCAGTTGTGGGAAGACTTCCATAAGTTCGTACAGTGATAAGTCAAAAATAGAAAAGAAGAAGACAAACAACTATCTTAGCCTGCTTGTCTTCTTCTTTTTACGATATGAATAATTCCTTCTATGAATCTTGATAATAAAGCTATGATTAGTAAGATAAAACTGATTTTTGTTAAGTATGGATTCATTTGAGAATAAGCATATACCTGAAATAATATAGCAATACCAAGCATAAAGCTTACAAACGCTTCACCGTATTTTTTTTTCATCATTTGCCTTATCACTAAGCAGATTAGCAGGATACCAACCAATACTAAAACAAAAAATACCGGGTTCATTTTACCACTCCTTTCATAACATGTAATTACTCTTATTATATTATATTTGCCAATCATTTAATATTTATTAAGAGGCAATTATTGAAAAACAATAATAGACATACGCTATGACAAACTCTTTAAGTCTATATGTTATATTAGATCAACAAGATATAACATCCAGGAGGATTTACATGCAAAACGATGCCGAAAGAAAAATCTATAAAATCATATACAATTACTTTTATAAAAATAATCAGATGCCAGATTGGACGTTTTTAAAAACAAGAACTAACAAATCCAAAGAGGACATTACTAAAGCACTACAAGGTTTAATGGACAATGGGTATATTACTTGGCAAGACGACGACGTACAATCAATTCTAATGCTTAAACTAGATAAATCGATGCCAACACCTAAATCCAAAGAAAACGAGGTAAATCGCTTTTATACGGAACTGTAAGAGTTCAAAGATTTGAATATCAGTTTCATTTTATTTACCTTTAGTGTATAATATAAGTATAAATAAAGCCCACGGTGGTGGTACACCGCAGGCGAATCGATAAAGATCGGCGGTACTACTACACGGCGATCGCTCATGATGAAAAACCGCCGCTTAGGGTGTCCAGCCTACTTTCGGCGGTTTTTCTTGTTCTTTGCTTTTTTCAAGATATCGATTACTTTCGCTGATCCAACGATAACGCTAGTCAACTTAATAATGATGTCTAATACCACGAGCAAAAGATCCAAGTGTGACATGGCAACACCCCCTTCCTTGCTAGGGATACGCATCGCCGTGTCACAGACCGCCGTTTCTTTATCTTACCTCTATTATACCATATTCATCTGTTCTAATCCTGATTTTGATAATGAAATATGCGTCTATTAGCGGTAAAACAATGTAGTAATTCAGCATCATTTTAGCGACGATACTGGATAAATGAATACTTTGGAGATGATAGATGTGCGAATTATTTACTATATAGTGTGTTTCTTTACAATCATTCTAGTAACCTCTTATTTTATGATACAGTTGTTAACTGATCCAACTGTGTTGATTTCGAAATATATGGGCTTGGCTATTTTTGTTACGTTTCTCACTATTTCTATTGCTCATTTGATAAATAAAGGAATACACCGTTTTTTCAGATTAGATAAATGAAGTAGACTGCTTTTTTTAATCGTAATATTTTGCTATACTTAATTTATTCTATTGTTCAATTAAAATCTCCTATGCACGCGCAAAGGACACTTTCTAAAATACACTTTTCCGAGTGACTTTCTATGTCTCTAACGAGATCATAAGTCCCTGGGAAGAGTGTATTTTTTTGCTCTAAATTAAATTGAATAGAGGCGATTGGAATGAAAGAAATAGTAGCTTGGGTTGTATTAAAGGATATTGATAGTGGAGTAAGTAAACAAGAAATTAGTGATTTACTCCATCTAATCCCTGAAGAAGATGTGATTATACCGTTTAACAACTTGCAAGAAGAACCAGATGGTAGTTATATTAGTGGATTTTTTAAAGAAGATGAGTACGACTTATACATGGATGTTTTGGAAAAAAGTCACTTATTATGTAATGGAGCGATTGAAATCTCTAATCAAGGACTTAATTTGGTCTTAGTGCGAGATAACAAATTTATAGGTGTTTTAGAAAAAAGCGTACACAACCAATCTAGTATTGTAATCAATCAAGATAGCATAACTATTCTAGATGCTGAAGGAAAAGAGATTGTTCATTGGATTCAAGACGAATGGGTAGAAGATTCTACATTAGTACCTTCTATTGCGAATGCAGTGCATGTTCTTCATACACAAGGTGTTGAATATCTTAAAAATATGATAGAGGAAGTGTGAGTATGCGGTATAGAGGTATTGTAGCAATAGAAGTAGATGCAGCTAATCTTAACCAGGCGAATAGTGAAATGCAAGAAGATCTAAAACATTTTCTAGCGGAGAAGTCACTGGTAATCGATATTTACGATATTACTGATCAAACTTGTGATAAAGAAAAGTGTATTACTAGAAGCCACAAAGCAACAGATATTAATGAATTGATTACTGTATCAGAATTTTTAGGAGTGGTTGGACGAGGACCTAAAACGCGTGAAAAAGCTTTAGCAGCGCTGTTAGAAGGTGGGATCTATCAAAACTGGGAGTACGCATTTTATATGCCTGCTTTAAGATAAAAAAAGAACCTTACTCAGGATTATGAGTAAGGTTCTTTTTTATTCCATCTCGAATGTTTTTTTGAAATGAAGTAACGTTTGTGTATTAGCTGAGACCATTTGACTCGCTTTAACGGTTTCTCCATCATTGAAATGACCACCTTCTTTAAAGTAATCTTCAATCCATTTAAGCAAATCGCTCATATCCGGAAAGTTAATCTCATTAAAGGTAGAATGAATGGCATATACCATTGCGATCATTTTATATTTGGAGAATAATGATTTTCGTTTCTTTTCGTCTTCAATAGATAAGTATATATTATTCAGACATTCTGCTGCCTTCAAGGTTTCTTTCACAATACCTGGACTAATCGAATGCATCTTATTTGTAACAACATTGTTGGTGAGCTTTGTTTTATTGTTGGTTTGGATCACTAAAAGTACAGATAATGCACTAGTCGAATGTACGTCTCTTTTAATGTCAGTAGGAGATAAGCCACTTTGGATAACAGGTAAGTCTTTGAGAGTATTCTGAGCATTTAATAAATCCTCATCCATATACACTTTTCTTAATTCTGCTGCATTGAGCGCAGTACCATGATTCCAGCGATGAAATAATGTCTTTTTAATATCTGGATCGGTAAACTCATACTCTTCAATAGTTAGATTGTAACTATTAATAGTCCTTTGGAATGCGTGAGGTAATTCTTTAAAAGTTAAACCTGCTATATTGTAATAAAATTTGCTCGCTTCAGCAATAGATTCATCTTCGTCATTATCCACTTCAACTAAAACGAATGCACCACGTATTTTCTTTGGTGTAACCCCATCTTCAAGGTATACTTGCTTTCCATTTTCATCTTGAACAAAATTATCTAATTCCACGAAGGTAACCTGATTTCTACGAATCACTTTAATATTAGTTAAGCGTTGTGATCCATCAATAACAACGAAGTTTTTCCTTTTCGCTTTTTCATTCGAAATCTTTTGCACTTTAATATTACCGATATCTACTTTTTCAATTAAAGATAAAGCCAGTACGGTAGTTTGAGCAGCATTCCAAACTTCTGAAGTTCTTTGAATCGGATCATTAGTAATAAATACAGACGGCCGTTCCATAAATTCATCAATAGATATTTTGCGAACAGAAGCGATCAAACCAAAATCAAGTAGGCTTGGAGCCTCATCTTCACTTGGATTAAAAATTGGAATACCATCATACATTTTTGTAGTTAACATATTCATTCTCCTCATCGTTTCATAGATTAAATAGTCCATCATCATCACGTTTACTTTTTTGCAATTATTCGTCTGATCTCTTCATTAACTAATCACTCCCTGGTAAGTAGCTATAGACGCAAAAATGCACCTAATAAATGATATTGATACACATATTCAAAATGAACATGAATATAGAAATATCACTTATTACGTGCATTTTAAAATAGATAGCCTTCAGCGCATGCTGGAGGTGAATGAGATTCAATTATATAGTTCTATAATATCAAAAAAAATAACTGGTACTACTGTAAAATTTTTAATGATCTTTAAAAATACAAATAAAATAATCAAAATCCAACTCGAAAAGCGGGATTTTGATTATTCTTAGTAGACAGCTTAGATTCATCTATTGTGGCAAACAAAATCGGAACGTAAGTCAAACCACGTTAATGCTTCAACAGACCTTTCAAATAAAATAGCTCTGATCTATAAAACCACGATAAAATGACTACATTTAATAAGCATCCAATTAAACTATATGTTAGCTGATCTGGACGAATCAAAAATAGAGCAATAACAGCGCAACTAACTTCACCAGCAAGCAATGATACAAAGCAACAACAACATATTGTATTAAAAGTCATACCTATTCTCCTTAAAAAAAGCACCAGACTCCTTCATTTGAAGGGATCTGGTGCTTCCAGTTTGGTAAGATTAATTAAGTATGATTGTAACAGTTTGTTAAGACCGGTACAATCTCAACGATTCCAAGTAGATAGATTACGCTCAGTCACAGGAATAGTCAGATCTAAAAAATCAATAGACCCGGTATCATCCAAAATTACTTTGAACTGATCCCAAAGAGTACTGAATAACTCGTTTGAGGAGGAGCAGTCACTCATTATCATTCTTAACGAATCAAAAGAAGCATAGTCTTCGATGATGAGTATAAGCTGCTCCAGCGAAAATAGTGGATAAGCATCCTCTTTGTGATTGGTATATAAATGATCATTCTCATTATATATAACTAATACCGGCTTAGTATCTTTTTCTAAAATTACATATTGATCCAAATGAGTGGGATGCCAAATGGCTTGTAAGTTGTAACGCTGCTGAACGGTTAACTGCTGGACTGTATCGATTGAAATTCTCATCAGTAAGCTCCTTAAATTTGTCATTTATATTAGTATTGTAGATGGAGTTCTGAAGAAGTGCATCTTTTTAAGGGGTAAAAATGGTAGGATGATAAAAAGAACACAGAAGGATGATACACATGGCTCAACATGATCTAGTAATGATTGATCCCGGAAAGCTTGGATCAAAGATACGTGAAATACGTAAACAAAAGCAATTGACTCTGGTTGAAGTAGCGGAACGGCTAGGATATGCCAGTGGTAAACTCAGTAATATTGAAAAGGGGAAACGCGTAAAGTTCCCTATTGATGAATTAAAAGAAATTGCTAGAGCGCTCAATGTTTCGGTCGATTCTTTTCTAGAGTTTGAACCTGATCAATTAGCAGAACAGTATGAAATGGCTCGAAAAAAATTAATAACCGCTGAATTTAAAATAAACACAGGTCTATACCGTGAAGTAAAAAATAGTTTGGATGATATAGAAAAACAAATCATCGAATTCTCATTAATTCATTTAGATGCTTATTTGCAGTTTTTGTTTGGCCAATATTATTTTAAAGCACAAGAAGTCGATAAAGCCTTTCACTATTTTTCTAAAGTTATTCGTTCGTCTTCTAAGGATGAGAACGTTCCTATTGTAAAATTAAGAGCTTATCAAGCCTTATTGAAAATTGAATTCGAAAGAAACCGTGTAGAAGATGCATTAGAATTAGCACACAATTGTTTGCATTTTGAAAAAGAAGCTATAGAAGAAACAGTAGATACCACATACATTTTTTATAATATAGCTATTTTGTATACCTATACGAATCAACTGGATCTAGCGCGTTATTATATAGATAGATGTAGGAATAACATAAACGCTTCAGACGAAATGATTAAATTAGCTACAGGGATGTCCGTTATCATTCATTTATTAAATAAAGAACCTGGCAAAGCCAAAGAAGATTATCTCAAATCGATGCAACCTGTACACTCATCTAGTGACCAGGAATACTATCTATGGTTATTGGCAATTGGATTGCATTTTGACCATATACAACATTCGAACGAAAGAGTATTGGTTTTAAAATTCTCGGAAATAAAATCACTGTTGGAACTAGAAGTTCCTGAATCATTACTAAGTAAAAAAATTGAATGTGCTCATCTTTGGGTCAGAAATGAGATTGCTCATCATCAGTATTTGAAACCTCTTGAAATACTGGATAACTGCAAAATATATCACAAAGAATTAAGAGATTACAAATTAAAAGCAGGCACATTTAAGCTAGAAGCAGATATTCATAAATTAATAGGAAATTCGAAAGAATCAGTTGTCAGCGCACTGAAAAATGCAGTATATTATTACAATGATCCAGCAGAAAAATCGATTCAAAAGAGTATTCTTCTGTATGAGATCGCTGAATATGAAGAACCCGAATTAGCTCAAAATGAACTCTTAAAATCTTTTTATGAACATTCTAAAAATGAATATTATCAGACTTTAACATATCGAGAATTGTTACCGAGGTTAAGATATTGAGGTGGAAAGATGGAACAAAGAAAATTATTACGAAAATATACTAAAAGTATTCAAGTGCTTCAATATTTTAAGAATATACAGCAAGATGCTCTGATCAAAGATGTTCGAGAAATCCCAGAGATATTTCATTTGGATCATTTTCAAAACTACTATGTTCACAGTGCATTAAAAAAAGAGAATCCTAACGTGGAGATTTCTATTTCTGATCATGCATTTGCTCGTTGGAATGAACGCGTTTCAACAGAAAGTAACATCACTGAACTCACCAATAAATTAAACTACTTGAATCAATCCTTATCTAGAATTGATTTTGCCACGCCTTCAGTGGGAGTTATCGATAATGATATTGTATTTACGTATGTTCAATTGGATCTATCGGTTATTGTAACTACATTTTATGGTCGTATCAGTCAAAAACATGTGTTAGCCAATTTTGAGAATCTGCAACATTTCAATATGATTGAAGATGACTCTGTAGATCTTCAATTGAATGATGAACTGCTAGATAAATTAGTTACTCTTCCTTTGCCAGCGCAGCGAATGATTTTTAAAGGAAGTCAGGCTAGATATGTACTTGATGAATTCCGTGATGTTCACCGATCGCTATTTATTTTAACTGTTGAAAGTTCTACCAAAAAGCAGCTTAAGTTTTTCTACTCTGATCGACTACAGAATGTTGAACTGGAGCATAGTGTACGGAAAGCTTTGACGATTATGGGACATGAAGCATTGGTATTTAAGCAGATTGAAGAGCAGTATAGCTTAACCCATTAAAATATGAATCGTTAAATTAACTATGATAGTTATTGCCCAAACAATTAATGTTTGGGTTTTTATATAACTACCTAGCATTTATGGAGGTAATATGAAAAAAGAGAACTATGGAAAAGGCATGCAATTTGGAGAATGGATTTTGGTTAGTTATATAAATGGTGGAGGTAATGGTGCTGTCTGGAAAGCAAAAAAAGGTGATGATTTTAGAGCAATTAAATTATTAAAAACATTAAATAAAAAAACACTTGCAAGGTTTAATGATGAAATCAAAACTATTGTTGAAAACAAAGACATACAGGGAATTTTACCAATCTATGATTATTTTATAAGTCCAAATCTCGAAGATACATCATGGTATGTTATGCCCATTGCCTCTAGCATAAAATTGAAAACAGATGCCATGAGTCATGAAGAGAAAGTGGACTTAATTATTAAAATAGGTAAGATCATTGTAGAGTTGCATCAAAAAGAGATCGTGCATAGAGATATAAAACCTGGGAATCTATTATTCTATAATGATGAATATTACTTAGCGGATTTTGGACTAGTTGATTATCCAAATAAAGATGATATTACTAGGAAAGATGAATCAGTTGGACCTAGATGGACAATGGCTCCTGAAATGAAAAGAAGCCCAAAAGATGCAGATGGAAAAAAAGCAGATGTATACTCACTAGCAAAAACGTTATGGATCTTTTTGACTGGAGAAGAATTTGGCTTTGATGGTCAATATTCAAGTGAAAGTAAAAATTCTTTAAACGCATATCATTCCACTTTATTCTCAGATCCTTTAGATCAATTACTTTATAAATCGACAAGCCATGATCCAAATGAAAGACCGTCGATGGAACAGTTTATTGAATTATTAAGAGAATGGCAAGAGCAAAATAGAGATTATGTAAAAAGAAATCCATATGAATGGAAAATGGTTCAAAAAAAGCTTTTCCCAACTAATATACCCAGTAGAGTAGTATGGGAGACCAAAGAAGATATTATACAAATTTTAAACATAGTAGGAAATATAAACTCCTTAAATCATATGTTCTTAGCTGACGGTGGGGGAATGGATTTAAGTGGAGCTTCTCTTGCACCGGAAGAAGATTGTATAGTTTTAGCTATAGGTTACAAGATCATTATCAAACCAATCAGATTATTATTTGAATCAATTGGTAGAGATTCAGAATGGAACTATTTTAGATTAGAATATGATTCAGTATCACCATTGTTTCACAATTATTCTAAAGGACGCGAACGATTACTAATTGTGGATGGTAATTACAAAGAAAATGAAGGCGATTTTCAATTAGAATTCGATTACACAAGATATACTGATGGTGGCGCTATGGTTATTTTTATGAAAACTTCAACATACAACAAAATATCATCCACTTATGATGGTAGACATAATAAAATGACTACAGATGAATTCAAACTATATATTGAGAAGATGGCTAGCAAAAAAACAACATAGAGAAGGTATTATGATAAATTAATGGTAAATAAAAAAAGTATCCTTTATCTAAGGATACTTTTTATTTGCTAAGCTCTCCATACACCTGCACTGCGCTGACCCGCTCTTCGATTCTTCTCCATTTTGTGTTTATTCATATAAAACGTGTGCAGTTGATTTTTCTCTTGCATCGACATTTGAACAACTCCGAATAAGTCTTCTTCAAAATTCATCCATGCTTTATCCAGTACTTTGATTTCTTCTTCTTTTTGTTGATTAATGATTTCTAACTCTTGCAAAGTCACTGATTTATTTTGAGATGGATCGAGATGTGCATAATCGATGTGTTCTCTTTTAGCCAATAACTCGGTTAACTCATTTATTTTTTGAATAATTTCATTATTAATGTTTAAGTCTGGACTGTTACTCATTCGATGTCCACCTTTCTATGTAAAACATATTCCTCAAATAATTATCGGTTTGTTTAAAGAAAATTATAAGTGCTTGCAGTATATTTGTGAAGTCATGTATAATCAAATCAACGAATTGAATAGATCGGAAACTGGAAGCACCAGATACAGCATATTGCTGTGTCTGGTGCTTTTTTTGTTTTCTGTAAATTTAACTCATCGATTAAATGGTAAAGGAGCGATCGTAAACAGCATTGAGCCTTATGTACGTTATTTAACCAACTAAATAGACCAAAACTGGAAGTACCAGATACAGCAGATTGCTGTTTTTGGTGCTTTTTTTGCTATTAACCTAATTTTAAGGTACGTGGATTGGAGGTTTACAATGAATCAAGATGTAGAAGAGCAGCACGATCCATCAGGATCTGCTTTTCCAATGCTTACCCCTAGACTCAAAGTCTGGTGGGTAAATCATAGAGAACTGGTGACGGAATGGTACAGAATATACTTTCATACTATCCTGGTCACTCTTTTATTGATAATGAATTTGTGGCTTGGATTTTCCTCATTTCTTATTTTTTTTGCACAATGGTTTGGTATAGATTCAGGGGTGATTGGGTTTTTAACTTTATTCTATAAAAATCCACCAATAGGCTATCAATTTTTACTAAATGGGTTCTATACGCCATTACATCATCACAAGATATTCTGGATCGTATTCGCGTTGAATTTACCTATTTTGACTTGGATTTATTCAACGATATCTCAACCAATCAAAAAGGGATTTAAAACATACTTAACATGGGTTTCGCCTAAAGGACGAATAGCTATGTTGATCCTCTGCGCGATTCCTTTTGCATTACATGTAAATGCCATATTTGCATGGTATATTCGGAATTATCTTTTTGATTTTTTTGCAGGAATCAAATCCAATGAACAGTATCTGGTTGTAAATTCAATGGAAAGTTTTGGTTATGTCCTGCTAGCGTTGCCACTTATCATTGTTATTTTTTCATCATTTTTAATTGTGAAGGATTTTTATAGCAATGAAGATTTGAAAGACGCATTTTTTAAATGGAAATTTAAGTGGCTGGCAAGTCAGGCATTCTCATTACGAGACAATTCCTGTGATGTCATTGTGGGATGGAGTAAAGAAACTAATGAGCCCATCGTTCTTACTGAAAAGAACCGGTATCTCCATGAACTAGTTGCTGGAGCAACTGGTACAGGTAAGACCTCGACCACAATATTAATTCGTATCGTACAGGATTTGATTCGGATTGCACGCGGTCGAAAAATGGGCATTATTGTTTTAGAGCCTAAAGGCGATCTTGTAGCAGATGTGCTAACTTTATGTGATCAATTAGGCGTGCCTAAACACATAATTAAAGTAATTGATCCAACTAACATTCCAGATTCTATTAAGTTCAGTCCATTTGTAGGCCCGATGGATGCAGCAGCCGAAACGTTTAGAGGGGTTCTGGATGCGCTAACAGAGAACCAAGACTCGTTTTTCAAAGGTCAACAAGGTGAAACATCAGGTTTATATACATTGCTAGGTAAGATTAGATATGGACATAAGTTTAATATCTTACATCTGCAAAGAATGTTTACTGATCCGCGCCATTTAGCAGATATTACGGAAGAAGTACGTGAGCAGGTCAACTCTCATGTAAGTGATGAGAATATATCTGAAGACGTGCAGTTAGAAATGGATCGGTATGATCGGATTGTTTCTTATTTTGAAACTGAAGTCCTTGATTACAAACAGTACAAAGAAAAAGATGTCATTAAACCACAGTATTATCCAGATGCACACAAGCATGCTGGCAAACAAGTAGTAGAAAGTAAAAAAGATAAATATGTAGCTGGAGCTAAAAAGTATCTAAATGATATTGCTACAAATGTCATGTTATCTAAATTAATGGTAGCTAAAGATGATGAAGAATTATTAGATTTGGATGCCTTTTTAGCTAATGGTGGTGTTCTGGTTGTCAATACTGCATTAGGAGAGCTAGAAGAACTTAGTTTGAGTTTTGGTCAATTCTTTATTCGACAATTGCAGTCTAGTATTTTCCGTAGACCTAAAATTGGACGAATCCCGTTCTTTTTATATATTGATGAAGCACCACTCTATATCAATGCTGCTTTTGAACGATTGTTTACATTAGGGCGTTCCTATTTGGTCGGTACACTGATTGCAATGCAATCGCTAGGGCAATTTAAAGTGATTAAACCGGGTTACGATAACACTATGATGGGATCAGCAAGAAGTAAAACAGTATTTGGTGGTGGAGAATTCGAAGATAATAAACGATTCTCTGATACGTTTGGTGAAGAACCTCAAACAGAAGAGTCTCAAAATGAATCCACTACACCTATTTCTATGCCTAATCAAAGTTGGGGCATTCGAAATAATATTCAACGCAAACAGACCGCTAGATTCACACCTACAGAAATTAAAGAACTTAAATTTAAGCACTTTATTTTTGATTCTATGGATGCGGAAGGTAGTGTAATGCCTCCTATCCATGCTATTGGTAAATTTGTGAGTGAAACTAAATTTGTTAAGCGATTCTTGAAAATTGGTAATTTGAAGCTACTTACAGAGCAAAATACAGATCAAGAGTTTGATTTAACTTTGACACACTCTAACCTGTTATCTTCTCTCATGGAAAAACCGGTGAAAACAGATGTAGATGATATTCTCGCGCAAAAGCAAGAAGAAGTGACTGGCTTACAAGAAGAACCAGAAACGATTCTACCTACGAATGCACTACCAATTGAAGAAGATCTACCTGATCTGTTTGTAAAAGTGAAGACACCTGATGAAGTCCCTCCAAAAGATAATGTTGTTTATCTAAATAAACACATGACGCAGACTCATGCAGAAGGGGCAGATATACCAGGCATCATTGATATATCTGATCCTCCGGAAGAAAGAAATACTAGTACAGGGATTGAAAAAATAAACGATTCTAACATTACAGATTTAATTCCTGTTGAAGAAGATGATTTAGAAGATTTAGAGAATTTAGCAGAAACACATGACAATTACGGAGGTGCATTTCCTATCCAACCCTTACCTGAAGAAATGGAAAAATCAATCGGACTATTACGGAAATCAACGGAAACGGGGAATGATGTTCACATTCCACTCCACATAAACTCGGATGATGTCGAACCAGAACTCCAGCCACACGTTCAATCGATAGATGACGGTGAATCGCTAGGAGAAACTATTATTGCACCAATTGATTCATTCTTAACTGAATTCTTAGCCGTAGATCCTGCTACCAACTCAAGCGTCACAGAGTCAGTTGCTCGCGCTCATTTCACTGAAATTCTAGAAGAAGAAGAGGATAGTTGACATTTCAAAGTATTCTGATTACTATTAAAATAATTAATTAATCCAGAAACGAGGAAGCACCTCGCACGCATAACTGCGTTCGAGGTGCTTTCTGCATTTCTGGATTTTTTTGTCACTACACACTGAAGGGTATGATAAATATGAATTATTTGACACCAGAACAACGACAAGAGCAAAAAGCAGTAGCTTGGGCAGAAATCCGAGATAGTAAGCGTTTAGGTCAAGTGCTGTATGCAAAAAGCGTCGGAATTATCACGCTTAAAGATAAAGAAGTATTGCAGCTTGATTATCACGGCATCACTGGTTACTTAGCAAAAGATAAAATCAGTAACTATACTTATAGAGGCTTACAACATCTGTTGGGGAAAGAATTCGAATTTGTAGTCGAAAACTATGAAAATGAAGATAAAGAACTTTTTGTAGCTAATAGAACTAAAGCTTTGGAAATCACGAAAAAGAAATTCTGGGCAAATGTAGAGAAAGATCAAAAATTCAATGCTTTCATCGACGGGAATGATGGCTACCGACTATTTTTAAATGTAGAAGGGGTCGAAGTGATCCTGAACAAAGCAGAAGTATCACACAGTTTTGTAACAGAAGACCTTCGTCTACTATTTGAAATCGGTGAACTATTACCAGTACAAATCATTGATTTTGAAAAACCTACCGAAGAAAAACCTAATGGGTCACTTATTGTTAGCACAAAAGCACTACTTAAAGATCCGTGGGAAACCGTAGAAGACGATTATCAGGTTAACGGCACGTATATAGCAACAGTTCATAATTTCCATGATCAACACGGTATCTTTTTCACTCTTCCATCCGGGCTGATTGCACGATCTAACTTTCCTAGTTTCGGCAAACCTTCCATGTTCCAAAAAGGAATGGAACATAATGTGCGGATTCGCTCCATCGACCTTAAAAATCGGAAAATGTCGGTTGTAGTTATTATCCCACGTAATAAGACCGGTATGAATTCAACAAAAGGTAGGGCTTTACAATGAGCATGCCGGAATTCGTTTTTAATAACAATGTGGAGGAGCAGACTAGTTCTGCTCCAAGTCCATTCCCCAATCCTTATGGTCAAGATGGGCCCGCAAATATACAGGAATACTTACTTCCGAATCAAGAAAAATTCGGATTGTACAGTGATCCTTTTGCAAAATTAAAGTATATACAGCCGGAACAAGGTGTTCGCAACGCAGCCTTTTGGTACGAAAATAGAATTAGTAATAATACATTAACAGAAAAAGAGATTAAACTTATTCAATATTTATCGGTAGTGCGTGTAGCTACGCGAAAACAAATTGAAAATATTCTCTATCCTCTACAAAATGATCATAATCAAAAAACATTAGAGTTTCTGCGAAAATCTAAAAATTCCGGGTTTATATGCTCATTTAGTTGGATCAGTGAATTACCACACGAACGAAAGAAGCCGATGGTTTACGCACTTACCAAAGTAGGAGCTGAAGCAGCAAAATCCCTTTTGCCCGATTCTAATTGTTTTTTTATGAAACCTGTAAATTATCCACCAGGTTCAGAGCCATCAATGGCTGACTATTTTGCAGATTTAATCGGAGGACAATTGTACAGCGAACTCAAGAAGATTGATCGGTTGATTAGCTGGGAACGTCGAGCAACGATCATGTTATCAGACAGCCAAGCATTTTCTCCATTTATTCGATTTCAAGTTATTAAAGAAGAAAAGGATTTACGACTCTTTTGGGTAGAGATTTTTCGAATGCACCCTGATTGGAAAACTAAAACAATTCAAAGATTTCAAAAGATAGAACATGCTTTTAAAAATACTAAATCGTATGAACGACCAGAACGTTTAATTGTTGTAGTTGATGGAGATGCTCGTATTCAACCCATAAGCGAAATTGCTCAAATGTATATGCCTTCTGTAGATGTACGATTTACAACCGATGAGCGTTTACTTGCAGGTTTAGATACACATACTTTTATATCCTACGATTTTGCGAAAAAGAGCTTGGTGAAAAAAAGGATTTCCTATCTTCTATCAGGTCATACAGGCATGACAGCGACAGAATATTTTGATTCGATGCATGGAAGTCTTGAAGAAGACTATGAAGAATGATAAAGAACCTTATACATTGAGAAGGAGGGACACCTCTTTCTCAATTTTTGCTTTTATGTTGACAAGAACTTACTTAATAATTAGAGTTGAGGTACATAACGACTATGAACAGGAACTTTTATATTCTTTGAAACGGGGATTAAATCATGAAAGATAATCCAATCGATTGGATGGTATTAAGCCAAAAAGACGATAGTCGGGTAAAACTTCGTTTTTCAGCTCAATTTGAAATGGATAAACAAATTTACATTGTAGCAACTAAAGAAGTCAATCAGGCACAGAATGTAACGAAAGAAGAAACCGATCATGCTCAGTACGTCATTTTAAAAGTTGTTACACAAGGTGACAAACCGGAATTGCATGAAATTATAGATGATACAGAATGGCATCAAGCTGACTTATATTATCGAGAGCATTATGCTGATTTATTAGATTAACAAAAAAGACCTTAATCCGGTCTTTTTTTGTTGCATTTAACCCCAGACTTTTTGTGTGATAGTATTTGGTTATTGTATATTTCACCCAAGTTCCACCAAGCGGTAGAACTCATTGTTTACATTTAAAGTATAAACTTTAAAAATCCATCTGTTTAGATGATCTTGAATGCTTACGCATTGATCAATTCTAAATAGGTGGATTTTTTTGTTTGTCTAAAAAGGAGGAAATTATGAAAATTTTAGAAGTTGAGATGACTTGGTGTGATGTGAAGCAAATGCCGATCCCGTTTATTTTTGGAAAATGTAATGTGAGAGCAAATCGTTTTGATTCATCTCGCATCTACATCAATCTTGAAGCAACGCACCAAATTGAAATCTCAAGTACGTATCGCCAAATTCAGATTTGGTTGCTTTCTGGTCGGTGTACAAGCATAAAGTACACTTATACAGGGCATTTTCCTATTCAACACTTTAAAAGTATTGGTTTTAAAAAAGTGAACGAGCATTTATGGAGAAAAGAGCATCAATATCTTAGCATTTATGCTGTCAAACTCAATGATAATAAATGGGTAGTCTGTATCGAGAATAGAAAGGATCAAAAAGGCGTTCCGATTGAACATTGTGAATGGACTTCGTTCTCGAGTTATCAACTGACGCTAGATGGAGAAGTTATAGTTGCTACATCATAGAGTGAAAATTATATATACGTGAAAATGACAACATTACGTTTGATTGTAATGTTGTCATTTATTATGAGGAGGAAGAAATAATGACTACACAATCTAAAGCAAGAGTAACTGCAAGAAGAATAAACGATTCTCAACTTTCAAAAAATTTAGGATTGAATAGAGCTCCCCGATCTTGCAACAAAATTGAATATAAAGAATTAAATAATGGGACTAAAGTGATCCGGATTTCCTTTAAAGATGGCATAGAAAATGGTTATGTGTTTGATGATGGGGCATCTATCGATTTTCATCATTATTGTACCGAGAGTGCAAATAAAAGTATTTGTACACATACAACAATTGCTGTGGGTATTGCAGATAAATTAGGACTACAAGTTGATAGAACTATGTTTTATAAAGATACATCTTACTTACAATCGTTTCAGCAACTTGATAATTATAAAGACTGTTCTTTAGATTTTGCTGTATTCGATGAGGAATCTGTTCCAACTACGACTACTCCAACTGCGACTCTTGAAAATATGATGGATGCTATTGAAGATTCACCCATCATACATGTAGAGAGAACAAGTTGGAAAGCAGAATATGCAGAAGTTTTACACTATTTGCAACAAGAAGGGGCAGGAGCAACTTTAATTAAAGAAATTCAAGAAATGCGAGAAGCTATTTTTAATGAAGTGAAATTAACTCCAATGGTCAGTGAGCCTGTTAAACCTTCCTTGCCATACACTGGTCCCTTTTTACTTAAAGCTCTTCGTCATATATTAAACGGTAAAGATCTGATGTTATACGGAGAAATGGGGTCTGGAAAGGATACGCTTATTGCTTCTTTAGCATGGGTTTTAGGATTACCAGTGTATATTCAAGTTGGTAATATCAACGAGACTAAAGAAAGTATAGTTGGAGCACAAACCTTCGTTAACGGTGAAGTGACATTTGAACTGTCTCCATTTGCAACTTCTGTGAAATATGGAGGCGTATCTAATTATTCCGAACTTAATATGATACCTGGTAAAGTGACTTCGATTTTTCATCCAGTCTTGGATGAAAATAGAGAACTACCTACTAAAAATGGATCACTTCCAAGGCACAAACATCATATTTTTATGGCTTCTATGAATTTTGGAGAAACCTATGCAGGCACTAGTCCTGTCAATGCTGCTTTAATGGATCGATTTGCAGTCCTTCAACTGCCTCAATCGATGGACTTGAAAGAATTGATAATCAAAAAAACAGGGATGAAAGATGCTAAAGTATTAGAATTTTTATTAGAGGTAAAAAAGCAAATTGATGAGCTCATTACTACCGAAGGAACGGGATCACGCTCACAAACGATTCGAGGATATTTAGATGCTGCACATTTTTTAAAGAAATATGGGGTTAGTGATGAATTAAAAACAGAAGTATTGGAAGATTACATTATCAATAAAACAGAAGATAAAGCAGATCAGTTTGCTATAAGAGATCGAATACGGCAAAGTGTATTCAAAAAACTTGCAATGAATGACGAAGAGAAACTGTATCAAGAAGGATTTATCTAAATAATATGAATGAAAAAGAAGGTTCTTGGGACCTTCTTTTTTTGATTCTAAGGAGATTATAAAATGACATTTATCGCTATTGAAACCAAAGAAGCATTAATCCAGAAACGCGAATTAGAGCGATTAAAACGCTATCTATTTATTAAGTTTGGAAAAAAAGCATTTGATATGTTTTGGACAACTGATTCTACTTCATATACGGATTATAAGGGTATTTATGTGAAGTATAATCTTCAAACTAGCCAACATCGTTCATTCAGCGAAGATGAGTTAAGACTACTACGAAAAACACATGCTATTCATGAAAGAGGACATATCCAATACGATATTGGAGGTGTCACTCATCAATGGATAAAAGACAATGCTTCTTCTAATCAAATCGATTGGAAGAACAATGTGAAATATCCGGAGGAATGGCTACGTTATTTCGCAGGCATGATGATTGATGTGCGCATGGAATATTATGTGGCTTTGGGTTTACCAGAATCCAAAACTCTATTTGAATTTACAAATGAACACTGGAGATTTGGAATTCGAGGTCTTGAAGCAGGAGCTTGCAGAATTAATGATTTTAGAGAATGTATAGCCAGTAGAGGCTTTCAGTTAAAAGACCTAGAGTGGCATACAGACGCTATCGAGCTTGCTGATCAAGTTACCGATATTCTTACTTCATTAAGAGAATCTAAAAGCACTGTAGACTGTATGGATCATACTCTTCAGCTAGTGCAAGCTGTATGGCCCACATTATATGACTGGTTAGAATTAAATGATTTTAAACCCAATCTTTCGATATCTAACTATGATTCTGAGTCATGGGGTGATAAAGCAGAAGTCGAGAAAAATATAGAAGAAATATTACAAGCGGCAGAAGAACAGTTAAACCAAGAGGATATTGATCCAGCTGATAAAGATAAACTTCTTAAACAATTAAAAAAAGAGATATTAGAAGATGAACAGCTTGTTGAAGACGAAATAAAAGATTATGAAGATCGGAAAGAAACAGTAGAAATTGATTTACCAAAAATAGGGGAATCTGTTTCTGAAGCAGTTATTATTAAACCTTATCGTCATCAGAACCTTCATAACTACAATCAAATTAAAAATGATCTAAAGAAAAGTATTGCTAGAACAAGCAAAGAATTAAAGAAAATTTTAGCTCCTGAAGAAGATATATTACTAACTAATCAACGTTCAGGACATCTAGATATTAGTGAGATCTGGTCTGCACTAAAAACGGATAACTCTAATATCTTCCGAAGTGAAATTAAAGGTTCAGATGGAATTAATGCCAGAACTTTTATTATGAATGATATATCAGGATCAACGGCAATGCCTTTTGGTAAAGGTACCGAAAAAATCATAGATGTAATGAAGCAATCGCTTATATTATTAAATGAAGTATGCGAACAAGTTAAGTTACCTTTAGAAATATTTGCTTTTACAGAAACTCGTCATACAGAAATATATCCTTTGAAACCTTTTAACAAGTCTACTAATCTTGAGAAAAGTTTCATTGGAGCAATTAAAGCAGAAGAGGGAAATAGAGATAGTCTCGCCTTGCAGTGGATCATCAATCGTGCTCAGAATTATGTTGAGGAATTGAGAATAATATTTATGATAAGTGATGGTCTTCCAACCTTTTCTAAAAACGAAGATCTATATACGATACGAAATATGGTTCAAGTTGCTAATAAAAAGGGCATAGATGTAGTATGTCTTTTTATCGGAAATCCTAGCAATTTTAATCAAGTGAAAACGATGTATCCAGGGCATGCCATTTTAGTTACTAATAATTTGCAGCGCGATCTAATAAATCAGCTGACTAAAATTATTAAGAAAAGAAAAGGTATACACTAAATTCAAATTGATAACCCTTTACAAAACGTAAAGGGTTATTTTATTTACAAAGTAAACAAAATTGTATTTACAAAGTAAACAAAAATTGGTAAGATAATAATATAGTGAATGTAAGTCCTGACTTTATAAGCAGGCAATGAGAAAGAGGTATAATTATGACTGAGTATAATAGAAGTTGGGAAGTAGCCTTAGATACAGAAGAGGATGATATAATTTGGACGAGAGAGGAAGAGATACATTCCCTTATGACTGAAGCGTTCGGTCACGATCACAATATCAAATACGAAGTTGTTAGCATGAACAAAATTAATTCCTTTGTTCGACAAGTCTATGAATTCTACATTGATGTTGATCCGAACTCTAGAAAAGTAGGTCAAGGTACTCTAGAAATATTTCAAGAGAATGATTATCTCAAATATATACTAACATTAGAGGTATATGAATCGGTAAAGTAATTCCACCATTAGGTGGAATAGCTGAATTTGCAGAAATCATGGGTTGGAAAAAACAACAAGTTTCTAATTACAGGGCTAAGGGTTACTTACCAGAACCTGTTCAAGAATTGAAAAGTGGACCCATCTGGACGATCTCTCAAATTTTAGCTTACAAGAAAGATCATCAAAAGCGAAAAAAGGTGAAAAAGAATGAATAGTATTAATTGTACGGTTTCTTTCTTTGAGGAAGATCTGATGGCTCCTGGATTGATAGGAATGAACAATTTGTTTAACTTTGGTAAAGATAGTCATAACTTAGAGCAAAGTGATTTTAAAGTGAGCCAAAAGTCTATCACAATTAGTGAAAAATTTATAAACATCATTCCAGAGTTGTTTTTTAATTATCTAGTTGAGAAAAATAAAAAAGTAGGACAAGATTATGATGAAGT
>NZ_QGAD01000029.1:0-29879 GCF_005233705.1 Paenibacillus sp. CFBP13512
CTAAATTAATATCATTACTAGCAAAAGATAAATTACTTATGCAACAATTAAATTCATTATTATTATGATGTTCTATAATAAATTTTTTGCTATAAGCACTTAAAACCTCTTCTTCTCCATACCATAACATCATAACTACTTGATGGAGCATCTTTAAGGTTTTAAACTTACTTGCTCCAGTATAAATATATGATTTTTCATTATTTAAGTATTTTTTTTCATCAATGTACCAATTAACTTTAGAGAGTTCTTCCCAAATCATTGGAGTATAATCAGTAAATCCTATGATGTTAAGGTTCTTATTAAAAAAATCAATTTTATCGTCGGCATGACTTAGTTCAAGTTTTAATTTCATATTTGTAGAACTCCTTTTAGATTTTAGTTTATATACATGATTGCTGAAAATCAAAATAGCGATTATTGTTAATTAGTAAAATTAGATATTATAGTGTGAATTATTTAAATGGTTTTTAATTTCTTCATGATAATATAGGTGAGGCTTATATCATAAAACATGATAGGTGGAATCGTAATGGCAACTATTTAACAAAGAAGAAATAGAAGAATTCATGGATCAATTATTCTCAGAAATTAGGTATGCACATGATAAATTTTTTGTTTATACATATCTCTATAACCGTTTTGTAGATTTTCCTCAAACACAAGAAATTTCAAGTTCGTTTTTTGCCATATCTATGGACTCGTTACAAAATGACGCTATTATTAGAACAGCAAAATTGTTTGATAAAGGGCATAAAAGCTACGGTACACTTTATAAATTATTAAATCTTATGGAGGCTCATTTAGATCAGTTTGGTATAGTGAAAGATGAAGTGAAAGATAAGTTAGCTTCACACAAAATATACTATCAAAATCAAGAAGTGCTCATAAATAACTTATTAATTTGGAGAGATAAACACTTTGCTCATCCGGACAAGAAATATTTTTTGGATAAAAATCGTATTAATTTAGCAGAACATGCTCCAATGCTTGTTGGAGATTTACCAAAACTTTTAAAAACTTCAGTAGAAATATTAAATTTCTATTCTTATAAATTATTCGAAATTACCTACTTCTTTAAGGACTTTCAGATTGAACATGACGTTGATAAATTGTTTATGGTCTTTAATCAACATCTTGAAAATAATTAAGTAGTGGTGTTGATAGTTCAATTAAAGTAATTTAAATTTCAAAAAAAGGAACAATTGATTAAAGTCAATTGTTCCTTTTTTGTGCAGAGTTCTTTAATTATTGCTGGTATTATATTTCTACTAAGATCTATCTTAAAAATAAAACATACGAGATTAATACAGTAATTAAATTGACTATCCAAAATAAAATAATAGGCATTTGAGAACGTTTAGGTAAAAACCAATAACTGAGAAAAATGAACCCAAGAAACAAAACGATAAAGAATAAGTTGATAAAAAGAAAAAGTACAAACAAATTTTCATCACCGCGAATATCGGGGGCATAATAGTTGCCAAGAAAATAGCCAATATAGTACACGGTCACAGCTGTAAAACTTACTACATAATGCCAAAGGAAACTTAGAATAATTTGAATTAATATACACGATGTAAAAAGAAGACTTTTAAAAAGGGTACGATTCATGTTCAATGACATAACCTCATTTGTAAATAATTAATTTTTTTCTCTTGCTAACTTATTGTATTTTTCTAGAATAGGGTAGAACTGATACACTACATCACTATAAGCTAAAGCTTCCTCTCCCTTACCGTTGTAGCGTGTAATAATATCCTTGATTTCAGTACCACTATAACCATAATGCTTTGAAGGTAAACCGATTAAATTAGCTGCTCGAATAAGAACTAATGCACACGTCTCAATACTAAATTGTTTATCATTGTGTAACTTATTCCAAATGTATTCGACTTCTTTCCATTTCTCATAATCATAAGGATTACCTGTAATTAAGCCCTCGGATATAGCATAGTTAATGGAATCGATTGCAGTACTTGCAAAAATTTGACCAATACCAGTACTTGCATCAGGTCGTGCAAAGGCTGGAAGAGTTGGAGCAGGGGTAAATGCTTTTGTAATTGGTGGTAGATTATCCCAAAACTCAAACGAATTTTTGTATGCATAATACGATATCACAAGAGCATCAGAAACGGTATCATCTTGTCCTTCAGTGCTAAGTTCTCGAAGCAGTACAGATTGAATAAGAGCTTTACGAATACTAAAGCGGCGACTTTGTTCAGTAATATATTCATCTAAGCTAATTACAATTTGTGCAGCTTCTTGTGGCGTACGAACACTTTTTGCACGTTGAAGAGTAGTAAGAAGTTCGTCCACTTTGTCACTAGCTTCTTTCATAACTAAATCCTTGTATTCAGTTGGAAGTTCTACATCATCTAATGCAAGCTCTATAGGAGTAGATACTTTACTTACACCTAAATCTCTACCCGACATAATATTATTATCTATTTCTATAGCGCCTTCACCACTACCAATGAAAATAGTTGAGATCTGATCAAAAGCCCAATTGATAGGAAGATTGTAACCCAGATTCCCACTAAAACCGGTAGACATATCACTAACAAAACTGTTTACCGCATATCCAGCTTGAGAAACACGGCTACAAATATTGCGAGGGCCGTAAACTCCAATCCTGTACATACTACCTAATGCTTCCATCTTATTAGATAGTGCTTGAAAGTAGGGTAGAATATGACTTGTAACTTCTTCATCGACAGCATCATAATCGACAGCGAAATAAATGACGGTTCCTTTCTCGAAGCCAAAGCCATTAGCTGCAACAAGCCCTGTACGAGCATCGTTACTTCCTTGTTCTGGAGTGAAGTAGCTTAAACTATTACCCGCTGACTGACAGATAGGGAAAACACGCAAGCCCGCTGCAAAGATCGTATCTAGTTCACCGGGTTTAATTTTTTTAGGGATTTTCACTTCAGTCAAGTAGCGACCAACTGCTGTATATCCATTTTGTTTTAATGTTTGAGCTCGCGCGGGTGTAATTGTTGTAATACAATCACAAGCTGTCCCTTTACGTGTGTTATCTCCGGTACTAACCAATAAAGAAGCCCAAGTTTGTTTACCTGCAACTCCATCTGCGGTTAATTTAGTGAAGCTTTGAAAATTTCGTACAGCACTTTTAACGCCTTCATCATAGATACCATCAAAGCGACCAGGATCGTAATTGTTTAAATAAAGAGCATATTGAATAATAGCTACGAACTTCGTTTTTGTGCTACCTACATTAAGAGTAGGGCATAGTGACTTGGTCGTTGAACCAAAAGATCCATCTGGAGATCCTGAGCCTTGTTCTGATTGTAAAGCGTAAATTAATGCTTTATTAGTTGAACGTGCATAGCGACCGTCACATGGGATCAATCCTAGCGGTTTAAATAAAAGTTGGTAATAGTCCCGATTAAGGTTTTGCTGGATGGTTCGAATTTTATCGTCACCAACATTGATAAAAGCATCCATATTTAAAAGTGCTTTGATAATCATAGGAGATGCAACCCCATCTACATTTCTTAAACCTGCATCTTTTTGGAAACGTGCGATAGCTGCTTTTGTACCATCCCCATAAATTCCGGTAAAACCGGTAGGATTGTATCCTTTGCAATACATCGCCCCTTGAAGGATACGAATTTGATTGGAAATTGATCCATTCGTGTAATCGGAATTACTTGAAAGAGTAGGGCATGCATCAGTGGTAGCAGGCCCAAAAGAACCGGTAGGATCAGGAATACCGATTTCAAGTTGTAATCCTCGAATCAACGCACGAATCGTTCCCCACCCTGTTTGACCGTCTTCGTTAATTTTTATATAACCATTTCTTCCTGTATACGTTTTGTTTGCCCATTGTTGTACTTTTAATACCATTTCATCCATGATTATAACCTCGCTTTTTAATTTTAGTTAGTTCGCTTGATCGGTAGCCGACAAATTCAAAAAAGACAATCCATCTGTTCATTTTTAAATGAAGAATGTACCTATTAACAGTAGTTCGTTTCTAACCTCCTTATAATGAATTGAAAAAGGTGTTCATTAATAAAGGAAAATTAGAGTCTGAAAATACAACACATTATTAAAATTTATTTTGAGTCTGCTTGTTTGCGAAATTTATAATTTTATTTATGGATAGATTAATTGAATAATTTGGTTTACATTAAAAAGGTTCGACTATTTTGATCTGTATATGAATAAAGGGGAGTATGGCATGGTAAAGAAAGAAATTAATGTAGTCATCGCGGTAAAAAAAATCTTATGGATTCACAGTCTGGTTTTGTTATGTTGTTTAACATTATTTATGTATTCAAAACAAATTGAAGCGAGTACCTCTAAAGAATTACCTGCATCAACTTGGGAAAAAACATTTCCTGTAGGTGATTATGTAGCAACTGTATTTGAAGCAAATAAATCTACATTTGTTCAAACAGATAATGGAGATGACAGACCGTGGAATTCGTTGAAAAGTTCTAATGGATCATCTATCTATTCATTTAAAGCTACTACCATGGATCTTTTTGGCTCATCTTATTCCTTTCTGACGACTACGAACGGAAATACATTTTGGTTAAAACCCTCACACGTTAGCAAGGGGACTTGGAAAAGATCGATTGTGGCTATTGACCCTTCAGGTAAACAGCTATGGGCACATTCATTTATAGAATCTTCAAAAAATGCAAGAATCTATGAATTGAAAAATAGTAGTCTTATGGTGATTATCGATCTGGGAGGTAATCCAGGGAAACATTTAACAAAAGCCTATATTTATGACCAACAAGGAAAATTAATAAAATCTAAAATCTTAAATGGGTTTTTGGAGACGGCTGAAGGGGGAAAGATCATTACAGTCGATGGCTATTCAACAAACAATAAAGACTATTCTGTACCAGTAAGAGTGTATAGCGAGTCATTAGATTTACTTTATCGGTTTACTCCTGGACTGAATTTTACGATTTCTCCTGAAGTTACAGATGATGGCACTATTTATATCTATAGTACAAACAGCAAGAAAAAAATAGAGTTGATCTACGCCTTAAATGATGCAGGAAAAACACTATGGAAGAAAAGCTTAACGTACAGACAGTTAAAGCAGTTAACTCATTCAAAATCTAAATTAATTCTAGACATGGGGAATTACATTTCTTTCTATGATAAACAAGGGAATAGAAAGAATCATAAATTATCGAATACAAAACGGTTTACTCCTATAAGTATTTCGCCTAATAAAGAAAGCATTTTGATTCACGATAGTACGAAGATTACAAGTTTGAATGACAATAATTTAAAAGCCAAGTATGAGTTTTCTGTAGAGCCTGAAGAAGACTATTATAGCGGTAATAATAATGTCTTTTATAGCGGTTTTGAAAATATACTTAAAAAATATGAAGTGAAATAATAAAAAAGAGTCCTTCTTAACCAAATAGAAGGGCTCTTTTTGAGTTAGTTAAAGAACATTATAATCCGTAAACTCACATAATCTTGTACTGATTTATTTGCATAATAGGTAAACTACTATAGAATTAATTTAGAAGATAGTTGTACCTGATAAAGGAGTGTTAAAGATGGCCTCTAAGAAACAAAGCATCGATCAGCATTTAAGTAAGATCATGTCTCTGAATCTATCGATTGGAGATTTAGCAGTCCAGAAATTGATTGCTGAAGCAGCTGACGAATTTAAAACTAAAACAAAAAGTGAGACAGCCAAATATATATTTGAAAACTCAAAAAAAGAAGTTGCTCTAAATATGAAACTTCTAGAACCTAGTATAACTGAAGATGAAAAAATGGAAATTAATAAACAAATTCAGAAATTGAAGATCACTAACTTGATCTATGAGGAAGCCCAGCAGATGCGTATCAAAACTTATTATTCGCATCCATCATTTCCGTATGGACATGTCTTCTCAGATAGTGGAATTAGCTCAGTTTCTACTAAAATGGCAAAGAATGTCGTTGTAAGTGAAGATAATTTAGTGAGGGATAATCGAAGAACGCGTATCTATCATCCTTCTCAAAAGGAGCTCACGCTTCAAGATGCGAAAGTGCTCATTGGAATCCATAAGTTATGGGAACAGCATGATAAGCAAAAATCATTTGAATTTACAATTTATTCTTTAGCAAAAGCTATTAATCGAGACACGAGCGGAAAAACATATAAAGAAATTTGGTCTTCTTTAGAAGCTTTGCAAGATAGTAAATTTGAGTTCATTTATGCTCATGAAAAAGGAATCTTAGAAACTATTGATCGTATCACTATTCTGCAAGCGATCGGTAAGAGTGATCCTAATTCCTCATTTAAAGTAACATTCTCGGATGCTGTTTATAAATCGCTTAAATCAGGAGCTATCGCTTACTTAAGTTTAGCTATACTGGAAGACTTGAACACAAATACAGCGCAAAATTTATATTTATTTTTTCCATCTCAAGTAGAACAGGGTATTACAAGCTGGCGTATTGATGAAATATGCGAATTGATGGGAATCAAAGCAAATCGACCTGCCAAAAAAATAGAAATAGTGAAGGCTGCTTGCGATAACATGGTGGAGCTAACGCTCCTGAACAGTTATAAACTACATCAGGATGAAGCTCAAAATGTAACTCTAATTATCAATCCTTCATCATTGTTATTAAAATCCACTAAATTAGCTCATCACAGTGATCAAAAAATTGAACAGATATCTTTAGATTTAAAGTAGTGTCCTTTCAACCCCGATATAGGATGTGTTTGAATTGATAAAACTATTCAAAAAATGGCGAAATATTCATCAAGAATATGATTCTGTAAGCTCAAAAGATATCAATGAACATCGTTTTAGAATGGCTACTATGATTAAACATTATTACAGCATTCTAGAAAGTATGGAATTGGATAAAATCATGAACTTGAGGAAGCTAGATCCACAGGTTGGATTAAATGCTTATGAGTTTTATTCGGAGTTTTATCGTAGGCAATGGAAGATTGTACATCCGAGCACATTATACGGACAATGTATTCATTCTTTATTAAAAGTGTATAAAATAAATGGTGTAATAGAGTCGGTAGTATCCAGATATGAAGATGATTGCAACGATAGTATATATATGTATCCTGCAATGGATCGTCTTGATTATTTAGTATTGGTTACTTGCAATAAGGCTAATTTATTTTACTATCCACGTTATGAGGGAGTATATCTGCATTATGGAACAGCAGAAGAAAAAGTGCCTTCACGATTAACGCTAAGTTATAGTCGAAGTGGCATATTAAATTTGGGTGTTCTGCATTCGGTTAAGCGTAGGATAGGGCATGGTTCTATTCTTTTGGAATCCCTAGAGAATTTGCTTCATTTATTTGAGGAAAGTATTCATGCACAAAATAAAGCTCTCTACTATGAATATTATCCAGATCCTAATGACCGACGTATTGATTTTGATCACTTTCTCAAAACGTTTGATGCTTATAAATTCAAAAAACGAATTGTAGGCAGAGTGGGACAAACGGATAATGTAGATATAGAAGATGTACGAGCATTTTATGCGAAAAATGGATTTTTGCAGGATAACGAAATTTACAAACAGTATTAAAATTTCTGTTGTAGCGATATTAGAATCATGCTACTATTAAGGTAATCCAATAACAAATTATGCGAAGCACGCATCTAACCATCAGGTTAGTTGCGTGCTTTTTTTGTTTTTAAACAAAAAAGGTGGTGAAGAATATTGCTGTTGAAACTTATCGTGTTCTTTTTATTGATAACTTCAGGTGTAGTTGGTTTAGGCTATTTATGTTTCTTTTTATATAAGTATTATAGAGATCAAAAAAGGGAGGAACTTCATCAAAACTTATTAAAAACAGAAGAAAAATTAGCAACGTATACTTGGTTCGAAGCCAATTTGCATTTGTTTATCAAAAATAATTCTTCATTTGAAGTTATTTTAAATATGGTTCACGACGACCATTACAATTACATTGATCGTCTTGATCTCAAACATGCCGAAATGTGGAATTCATTTTTAAACGGAAAGCTACAATCTAAATATATTTTGAAAGAATTAGCTACTGAAAAAGAAAACATAAAAGCCAACTACACTCAAATGATACACAAAGTAAATAGAGGTTGGTATTAGTATTTTTATCTGGTCGACCATCGAAATAGCCACTCTAAAAACAACATACAACCCGTTCATAGGAATTAAAAAACATTGGCTTGCAGCATACATGCTAATTCTAAATTTAGCGCTTGTTATCGTAGCAAAGAAGATGTAAAGTTCCCTTTTTCAATATTTAAGTGTATTTCCTATTAACGGAGTGTCTGCAAAGAAAGGATATTATGAAAATTAACTTAAATAAGCCTGCTCGTGTTTCAAAGTCGTCTCTTTTAACAGAAGAAAGTAGAAAAACTTCTCATGAAAGAAACGGTTCGATAAATGAAGATATAAAGTATAGGATTTATTCGACCCTATTTGGTGTAGTCCTTATAGGAGCTATTTTAGGCATTATTTGGGCTGGTGTTGCTATGTTTTCCACAGCAACTACCCTGCTATCTTCTAAAATAGAAGCAACTGCGATAAAAGAACCGGTTGATCCTTCACCGGTTATTCCTTCAGATACCGAAGAAGTTATTGATTCATTTATGGATGTAGGCGATAAAGTCGAAATCAAACAGATTCAATATATTCACTATCAATATGGATATAGAGATTATTATTTAATTGGATTAACCAAGAAAAAAGTATTAGATTGGTACGAAATATATCCAGAAGAAGTTATTTATGATGCTGATAAAGTATCTTACATTGAAAGAAAAAAAGATAATATCGGAACATTAAGCAATTCCATAACTTATGTTATTCATTTGACAGATCAATTTCCAATGATCATTTCGCATGTTGCTAACAACGATTAACTATTATTCCGACTATGAGGAGACCCATAATGAACCCGACTTTTATAAATGCACTGTCTACACTAGAGCAGGAGCATAATATTTCAAAACTACATTTAATAAAAGCGATTGAAAAAGCATTACTAGCTAGTTACAAGAAAAAATATAATACGGATGCGAATGTAGAGATCGTTATCGACTCTGTTACTGGAACTATACGAATAGTTCTCAAAAAACTAGTTGTGGATGAAATCTTAGATGAGCGTTTAGAAATTACTATTGATGAAGCTCGTTCGATTAATCCTATTTGCGAATTAGATGACTACATTGAAGTAGAAATAGAACCTGCTAATTTTGGAAGAATGGCTATCAACGTGGCTAAACAAGTAATAACAGAACAAATCAAAGCAGCTCAAAATAACAATCTACAATCCCTGTATGTAGATAAAGATGACTCTCTTATGAAAGGCACTATTATTGGCCAAGACCCATTTAACTACTATGTTCAATTAGATACTACTGAAGCGATTCTTCCTAAAAACGAAACTATGCGATCAGACCAATTTTCTCTGAATCAAGAAGTAGTTGCTTACATGGTAGGTTTTGAGAATCATTCCAAGAAAGGCAACATTCTTCTTTCTCGTAATCACCCTGGATATTTAAAGAAAATATTAGAACTCCATATTCCTGGAATTGCAAATGGAGCGATTCAGATTCAATCGATTGCGCGTGAAGCTGGATATCGATCTAAAGTGGCTGTAACTACATCTCATCCTGATTTTATCGGTCGTGTAATCGAGGCTTGTGTGGGCGATAAAGATTCAAAAGGAGCCTTAATTCGAGAAGTTATCAGTCATCTTGGATCTGAAAAACTCGATATTATTGAATGGTTTGAGGAACCAGAACAGTATATCCAATCTGCGTTAAATCCTGCTCAAGTCATCAGAGTCGATGTCTTAGATGAAGAAAATGCTAGAGTGATTGTTCATGAAAACCAGTTAACATTAGCGATTGGTATTAAAGGACAAAACGTTAGGCTTGCTGCAAGACTAACTGGGTACAAAATTGATCTTTATTCTGAGACCTCTGCTCTAGTAGCAGACCTAACGCATGATGAATAAACAATGGGTTGAATCTAGTAAAAAACTTATGTTTGTAGGTCTTTTCTTGGTTAAATCAGCATTGATTATTAGCTTGTTCTGGCTATTCAATAAAGGGATTGGTGGATTTTTCGCGCAGATCGGATCAGTACTCGGTAATTTCCTTTTATTTCAGGTCATTGTTTCTTCTTTTTTGTACAAACATAAAGCTAATTTTATTTTAGATATTATAGAAACAAGAGATTTTGATAAAGAAGTAGATCGACAAACGTTCATGAAAACAGCAGTTGTGGGTGCTCTCTATGCGCTAGTTGCTTCATTGCTCTTAATTGTACCTTTGTATAATGACTCTAATCTTGTAGAATACTCTATTTACTTGATTTGCTTTATTTATATCGTAATTTTCCATATGATAAACTTGAAGCATAAACGTGAAATGCGTAGCTTACAGCAAGAATGTTATAAGCTAAGTCAATCTGCACGTTAAAGGAGAGTATTATGCCTACCAACAATATAGTTCCGTTACAGGAACGAATGGGTCTGAGTGAACGTAATATTATGTATTTGTTAGTATTTCGAGAATTAGCTGTAGCTTCTAATTTTCCAAATGCAATATATCAATCTATTAAAAATGAACTTCAATATATTAATCGTGGTAAAGCGCAATCTTATTTGTATGCTGTAGTCGATGAAATGGCAAATTTCGGCTGGATCGAAATTATTGAAACGCAAGGTACAAAAAAATACTATCGCATTACATCTTCAGGTCATCAAAAAGTAGAGAATTTCCGTATCCTCTTTTTACAGTCTATTGTTAATATCAAATCAGTTGCTCAACATTTTTATGATTTAATTAGTGGAGGTACGCCATCTGCACCGGTGATGCTTACTCCCAGCGAAAAGAAGATTTTTAATCGGTTGGTCAATGTAAGACATTTAACTATGTATTTAATATTATCGATGCTAAGCGAATCTTCTAACTCCCATCTAACCGGTAAACAATTGTGGGACTTAATCGGTCAACGTCATCTCTGGCAACCTGGAGACAAGTACATTTATGAAATCACACGAATGATGGAAGAAGACAAGCATTTTATTGCTGGAGAGTGGACGAACCATCGTAGATCTGCCTACTTATATCATATTACGGAGACAGGTACATTAGCGATCAATTACGAAGCTCAACAAAGTCTCCATTACTTAATAGAGATTATACGATATGCTACTTACTTGATCTTATTATTTCCAAGCCCTAAGTGAAAGGTGATCCAAATGAAAGCATTAAACTTTACTCTGTCTTTATTCAAAAAATATAATATGGATTTCAAATTGTCTGAAGCTCAACAGGATGATCTTCATAAAGCAACAATCATTAAAGTTTCTCACCAAGATGTGCAACGAGGGCATATTGAATCTTATCTTAAAAAGATTCATTCTTTAGAAAAGAAGAAAAAAAATACAGTTACCACATTGATTATTATTTTTGAAGGCTACGAAGATGTGAATTTAAAAATTTTCAATGTTCCCGAACTTAAACAATGGATTCGAAAGTTATATATTGTAAAACCGAATCTGTTTTATTACTTAAGAAATCATTCTGATCATTATGTTCATGATATCTTAATGTGTTTGGTTGAAGCGAATCCTTCTTTTTTACCAACTCAATTTAAAAAGTATGCCAACCCTAGTTTACTTGTACATGGTGCTGATGCGATCCCTACGATTGAAAAAATTGCCGATAAACTTGTGCAGTTTTCGATAAAAAGAAAACACAGTTCTCAAGAGATATTTTCTATCGTTATCAATTTTCTTGCTGCAACCGAATATGAAGGTCATGTCGAAGGAAATAAAATCAGACTAGAGTATTAGTACAGTTTAAGTATAAGCCCTAATCAAATTGCTTATTAGGTAAAGATAGCTTTACAACAATTGATCAATACACTGCAAAAGTTTTGTGATCTTGCTGATAGAATAAGAACGCAAATCTCTATTTTGAGGAGTCCCTATGAATTTAGAAAAGTTATTATGTTTATATTCGTTTATTAGAACTTATTTACGCTTCTATTTATTGGTTTGTATGATTTTTTCTTTCTCTTTTGTAGCCTACTATTCATATATTGAAAAAGAATCCTTTACTATAAGTCTGCTTTTAATACTATTTCATTTATTTAACGCAACATATACATTTCTTCTTTATATGAGATTATCGACTGGAGTTCCATTTCGTTATCCTTTCAAAACCTTCACCCTTGTTCCTATACTTCTTCTCTTTCCTATTTTTCTGGATCATATGTCTCATTCAACATCGGAACAGATGACTATGTGGCTTATAGCTACTTTCTCCACATTTCTTGTGATTATTTTGGTATGTTATATGATTAAACGCCTGCTTGTAAAAGTGATAAAATATAAATTGGAGGAATACTCATGAAACACAATGAAGAAAATGAAAAACAAAGACAACAGGAATATCAACTAATAAGTATGAATATCTCTTTTTTCAAACAACTTTTTGCACAACCTCGTAAATACGGTGGTCGTCATGAAAATCCAATATTACTTTCACCTAAAAATCAATAAACATCAGAAGATATATATACCTAATATTGAGATTTATAACAACTGACAGATTGCTTAAACTTATAAAAATAGTATAATTATATGTAATTGAATTTAATCAAAGCGAAGCACGCTTTCTCTAATCTATTAGAGGAAGTGTGCTTTTTTTGCTTTTAGCATAGGAGAGGTCGAGATGAAATTAATTATTGCTGAGAAAAAGGATCAAGCGGTTCGATTAGCTTCTCCTTTTCGCCAGAAAACTCAAGGTACGGGGTATATCGAGGTATTGCCAAATGACCATTTTCCCAAGGGAGCCTATTTTGCATGGGCATCTGGTCACTTAGTCAGCTTACAAGATCCAGAGGACTACTATGAGAATTGGAAGTCATGGAACTTAGAAACATTACCTATGTTACCTGAATCTTTTAAACTAAAGCCTACAAAAGAGAAAGCGGCTGCCTTCAAAAATCTACAAAAACTTTTGAAAAACCCTTCATTTACAGAGGTTATTAACGCCTGTGACCCTGGTCGTGAAGGAGAGGCTATCTTTACTTATATTTATTTATTAAGTGGCTCTAAAAAGCCTACTAAACGGTTATGGACATCTTCCTTAACATCCGATGCTGTCGTCAAAGCTTTTAGCAATTTGTTAGCAGGCGAAGCTAAAAAAAGTCTGTACCATGAAGCTTTTGCACGGGCTTGTGCAGATTGGCTAATCGGAATGAATACTTCTAGAGCATATACACTTCTTCTTCAAAAATCTCAAATAGATAAGAGCCAGAAATTTAATTTTTCTACCGGTCGCGTACAGACTCCCTTGTTGTCATTGATTGTTGAACGAGAACAAGCTATCGATCAATTTGTTTCAACACCTTACTGGGATTTATATGCCGATTTTAATATGAATGGTAAAGAGTATAGAGGTAAGTGGTTTGCTGGTGAAACGGATCGAATTTTAGAAAAAAACAAAGCAGAAGCACTTGCTACGTGGTGTTTAAATAAGCCTGCTGTTATTAAGGATATGGTTGTAGAAGATAAGAGTGTGCCTGCTCCGCAATTGTATGACCTTTCCACACTTCAAAAAAAAGCTAATGTGCTATATCAACTTAGCCCTGCTGAAGTCACTAGTGCTTGCCAAAAATTATATGATGCAGGCTATCAAAGTTATCCACGATCGGACTCAAAATATGTGAATCCGTCTGAAGCTGAACAGTTTCCATTAATTCTGGATCAATTGAGTAAATTGTTACCTTATCAATCCTTTTTCCCACTACCAGTAGATAGCATTTTGACGAATAAACGTTATGTAGATTCTAGCAAAATCGGGGAACACTATGCTATTATCCCAACCACCTTAGTACCTGATTTAAATAAGCTCTCAAAAGAAGAGGGCTTAATTTATGATCTAGTTGTAAAATCTTTAATCGCTGCACATTACGATGATCAAAAAGTACAGCACACATCAATTCTTACTTATATTAAGCAAGATAATGTTGAGTTTTCTTTTATGACTAGAGGGAAAATTATACTTAAGCCTGGATGGAAAAAAGTAATTCAGAGCGTTGACCAGGATAACCAAGATACAGTATTACCGAATGTAGTTATAGGAGAACAAGGATCGGCTTCGTGTACAGAAGCAAAAGAATGTTGGACATCTCCTCCTAAACGATACACCCAAGGTGATTTGATACCGTTGATGAAAAATGCAGGGAATACAATTACTGATAAAAACCTAAAAAAAGTGATGAAAAAAAATAACGGGTTAGGTACAGAAGCTACGCGTGCATCTATTATCCAAAGATTAACCAATCAGGAATACATTATCGTTAAAAAAAATCTAGTTTATCCTACACCGAAGGCACTAACTTTAATTAAAGCGATCGGTCATGCTTCTCCGTTAACATCTGCTGAAACAACAGCTAAGTGGGAAGAATATCTGTCTGGCATTGGAGAAGGCAAATATACGTATACCAGCTTTATTGATAGAGCGAAAGAATTAACTCAAAAACTAGTATACGATGCGACTCAGCGGATCGGGCAATTGGAGCCATCAGAGTTGCAAGTTATTGATAAAAAGCAGTCTACTACAAATCAACCCGTTAAGGTTCCAAAATCGCAGTCTTCTGTATCCAAACCAACGTCTTCAGCTAAAACTACCAAATCTGAAGAGGTGAAGCCTAGTATACCTAATTCTCAGACTAACGCTAGTCCAGAAAAGCAAATTCAGAAGACAGTTCCTGTAGCCATTCAAGTAAATACTCCTAAAGCGATATCTGCTAACGTCGCTTCACCTGTAGCGACAACCCCTAGAGTAAGAAGCATAAGTACTACAGGGACAGCAGAAAGCTTAGGAGCTTGTAAAAAGTGTGGTCATCCTGTAGTTGATCGTGGTAATTTTTTTGGTTGTATCCAGCTAGAGGACAATCTATGCGATTTCCGGATCAGTAAGAAAATTAAAGGTGTTGTAATCGAAGCAGAAACGATTACTGATTTATTAGTAAAAGGAAAATCAAAGTTAATCGAAGGATTTTTAAATACTCCTGCTGGTACATTCAATGCTTTTTTAACTTTTAATGATTCAGGGAAATTATCTTTTCAAAGTCCTCCTAAACTTGAGGCGTTGTTTCCTTTGAATTTACTCGAAGAATCGAAACACAAAAATATACTCACTAGCGATCAACGTGACATCATCAATATGATTGAAAAAGAATCTTTGAATTTAAAACTTGGCTGTAAAGTGGTTAGAGCCGTTTTTGGCCCCAAAGTGATTCGCTACGAAATCGAACCGGATGAAGGGCTGAATATCTCTTCTTTCAGACGTTACAAAGATAATTTTCAGTTAGCGCTTCAGGCAAAACAAATTACGGTGTATACACCTATACCAGGAGAGAGATATGTAGGTATTGAAATTCCTAACCCTAATCCATATGTAGTGAGTTTGAATACACTTTTGAATACGAAAGAATTTTTAACATCTCTTTTGAAACTATTTATTCCTATCGGTATGGATCAAATGGGAAATGTGATTTATGGAAATATTGCTAAGATGCCTCATTTACTTGTAGCTGGAGCAACCGACTCAGGTAAATCGGTAGGTCTCAATACTATTGTTATTAGTTTACTTGCTCGGTGTTCGCCTTCTGAACTAAAAATTATCTTTATTGATCCTAAACAAGTCGAGTTTAGTCAGTATGCCAATCTTCCTCATTTGTACCGACCGATCATTAAAGATGCCAAAGAGGGCATAGATGCCTTAGACAAATTAGTGAATGAAATGAATATGCGCTATAAGCTTTTAGATCAAGCTAAAGTCAAAAATATAGATAGCTACAATGAGAAAAGACTCATCAATCCAAGTCTTCCTGCTATGCCGTATATTGTGGTGTTTATAGACGAATTACGAGATCTAATGGAAAACTCAGCATCTAAAGTGGAATCAAGTATTGCTTCTTTAGCAAGTATGGCACGAGCTGCTGGTATCCATTTGATTATAGCCACTCAGCGTCCTTCTAAAGAGGTGGTTTCACCAATTATCAAAGCCAACCTACCCGTTCGTATTGCATTCTCTGTAGCCAGCATCCATGACTCTAGAGTGATTTTGGGTGAAGGTGGAGCAGAAGAACTATTAGGATCTGGAGATATGTTTTATGCACCAAAAAGTGGTCCAAAAATTCGTGCCGTTTCAGCCTATGTCTCTGATCAAGAAATCGAAAACATCGTAACGTATCTGTGTGATCGATATCGTGAATAAAATGACCCCTCTAAAATTTTGCGCTCTTTTTATTGGTATTGAATAATAATGTTATGACACTAATACCAATAAAAGGAGTGAATTCAATGATTACCGACCATGCAGTTATCAAGCAGCTTCTGAAAGAATGCGGGCTAGAACAGGAGCAAGTGAATTGGCATTCCATGACTGAAGCTGAAGGCGATATTATTTTAGCTGAATTGTATTTGATGTGTAGAGCTGCATTAACTTCTAATATCCCTTTACGAAATCGAGCAAAAGTAGCTTCTTGCTTTTACAGTAATGTGATTAATCGCCGTTTACATGTATTTGCCTCTAAGCAGGCAACACATGATTTAACTTTAAAGCGTTCTAATGTTTGTCTATTTACAGCTAAACGAAAATTCGCTCGCTCTATCGTTTGATTTGCTATCTAACTCTATAAGGAGAGCGCTATGAGAACGCAAAAAAATCTAGAATTATTAAACTCTATTCCTGTTCAAGATGCCTGTGCTAATCATGAGGGTTTAATCTATGTACTCGTTCAAAACACGGAAGCAAATTTAAAGATTCTCCGGCAGATTACAGGTTCCGATGATCCTATCCATATAACGTCTAGTGGAATCGATATTAGTGCTATTGCTTGGAATTTCACAACAGCAGAATGGTTTGATGGAAGTACCTTTTTATCAGGTAAGCCCGGACGATCGGGTGGGCAGATAATGGATTCTTAGTTTTCTAAAATTTATCCGGAATATCTGTAAACTGTATTTTAATCTTTTATATATATTAATGTGGAGGTCAAACATGAAAAATACCCTTGGTGATCTTAATATGCATTTATTTGCTCAGTTGGAACGCTTAAGTGATGAAGAATTAAAAGGTGAAAAGTTAATTGAAGAAATTGATAGATCAAAAGCTGTTACTAAAATAGCTACGCAGATTGTAGCAAATGCTGCTTTAGTTCTGGAGGCACGTAAGTTAGTCGATAACCGTATGAATGCTGATTTGAATTTACCAAAAATGCTGGAGGGATAATGTGAAACATCATTATACAGACCAACAAAAAAAATTCATCACTAAAAATATTAAAGGTCGTCTGGTAGCCGATTTAACAGAGAAATTTAATCGAGTATTTGGTACTGATTTAAGTTGTAATCAAATCCGAGCATTCATCAAAAATAATCGATTAAAAAGTGGGGTTCAATCCCAATTTCAGCAAGGACATATCCCTAATAACAAAGGGAAAAAAGGTATTCATTTTGGAGGGAAGGCTACTCAATTCAAAAAAGGAAGATTACCTCACAATTATATGCCAGTCGGATCAGAGCGTATTAATGGCTATGGTTATATTGATATCAAAATTGCTGATCCTAATAAATGGCGTGCAAAACACTTGATTATTTGGGAGGAGCATAATAAACAATCGATTCCTCCCGGATCAGTGGTGCTTTTTAGCGACCAAAATAAGTTGAATCTTGATCCCAATAATTTGATTCTTATCTCGCGCGGACAGTTAGGAATCATGAATAAACGTCATTTATGTTCAAAAGATACTGAGATTACTCGCACTGGTACTATTATTGCTAAACTTATTGAAAAAATTGGACAAACAAATAGTAATACGAAGTGAAATGTCATTCTCATTTTGAAAGTATAAGCTTCGTTCTAAAGTCATTAAAAGTTAAGAATCGTTAAGGCATACGCAAATTAACTTGTTATAAACTCTAAAAAAACTACATTGAAGAATCTAAATTTTAATACAGCTCAGTCAGAAAAGAGAGGGAGAGTAACTCTATGATTGATATCGAAAGAGAAACAATACATGAAGATGGATCAACTGAATTAAAAGTATTCAAGTTTGGCGTAATGGTGAATATGAATACAGTCACCTGCAAGCTCACTGGGATAAAAGTTTTTAAAAAGTCAAAATCTCAACGAAATAAACGATTGCTTCTTAGCTTAGAAAGCTATAGAACTGATGATCGAAAAAAGATGGATAACTATAAAAAGGATGAATCTATTCTGATCGATGCCGAAGAAGCTTTGAGAAAACTGATTCATGTTACTTTTTAAATAGACACTCTAAGAGAGGAAGATAATCAAATGAAAAAAGTAGAAGATAATAAACCCATAATGCATGTAGTGGGTGGCCAAAGAGTTTTTCCAACCATGACAAATAAACTTACTGAGAAAGAATATATGGTTATCAAAGCATTTGCTTGGAGTAAATTGCTTGGTGATAGGATGTTACCTGTGAAATGGCTAAAACCAAGCACAAAAGGTACAAAAGTAAATTTCAATATGGCTAAAAATCAAGGTGAATTTGATAAAGATCTTACAAAATTTAAAGATTATATTACCGAAGTTAATGAATTGTATCCTGATGTTGGCATAACGATAGATTAATTGGTCGACCTAGAAAGGAGAAGAGGACTAGTGACATCAATTGATTTAATACAACATTTAGTTCAAGGTGAACGTTGGTTTAACAATGGTTCTAAACGTAGCCGTGAAGTAACGAGATTTGATGGAATATTTGTCTATTACCTCAGTAATAATGGCAGAAACACAACGGGTATTTTCACTGAAAGATTTGCAAAATGGGCTAAAAGTACAGGAAAGATTTAGAAAATTCAACTAGAAAGGATAATGCATAAATGGACATAGAATCATTTACAGAATGCCCACATTGTAAAAGTGATGAAGGATATTTTAGGAAAGATTATGTCAAAGGTCGTATGCAGTATAGATTTAACTTTGATGGATCAGAAGCAGACAATGGTGATATGTATGAACTATTGAACTTTAACCACGGTAAAAAAGCCTATTGTCTTAATTGTAAAAAACCAATTTGCTCTATGAATTTGTAAGAAGGATACCACAACTAGGCTTTATGAGCGGGCTAAAAGGCTTAGAACAAAAGCAAAGTAATACTATAAAGGAGAATTAGATATGATTGCCTTAAAAAGGTTAGATACTCAAGAACAATTTCATAGTTTAGCAAAAGGTCAAGAACTTATTGTTCATTGGAAAGAGGCAAGCGAAGAACATCGTAAAGGTAATAAGATCAGTATGTACAAAATGGTTAGAATTTCTGATGACAACGAATTGATTTTAAAAGTAAAAGGTAATGTATATTTTAATATTTCAATGTATTTAAAAGGATTATCTGCCGTAGAAGATGTCTCAATAGTAGTTCCAGAAAATTTACTTCGTACAGAGAATCAACGTCTGCGGAAAGAACTTGAAGACGTGCGCAGATGCTTTGATCATATTTATGTACAATTTGATGGAATTAACGCGTCTAAAGCAGCCCAACGTGGGATTCAGTCTATAGAATCAGCACTCCATTCTCCTACAGCTGAAAAAGAAGCAACTTGTATGCCAGAGCAGATCCCTTGGATAGCTTATAATCCACAAAATCCTCCACCTTTAGATATTAAGTATTTAATTACAGATGGTATCGATACTGATTTTGGTCAAATGGGTTTTGATGCTTTTGACGAAGAATATCTGTGGTTGCGATATGATAACTGTCAATTCAGTGCAGATCATATCACTCATTATGCAGTTATCAACTTGCCAGCACAGGAAGGAGATACAGAGGTATGACACAACAAAAACGTATTGCGGAGGAAGATTTAAACAAATGCAAGCTTAATGGAGGATTCATCTATGACGAAGTGTTACCTTACTGGATCAAAGAAGCAGAAAGAATGAAAGCTAGAGCCGATCAGTTAGCTTCTGAATCATCCAAACAATTTCTTGGTATGACAAATGCTTTAAGGCGTGCAGAAGCAGCAGAGCAGGATTTAGAAGCTCAACGTATACGGGCAGACCGCTATCAAAATATGTACCAGGAGCAAGAAAAACAAATGCTTAAATGGACATCTGATGATAGTGATATGAAAGAGGTATTTAAAGACCGTATGCGTGAAGAAATGAATGAACGGAACGAATCACAAGCAAAACTAATTTTAGTAGAGCAGGAGTGCAATAAGCTAATCAATTTACTCGAAAAAATCGAAACAGCACTCGAATATCACGAATGGACAGATTACATGCAATACGTATCTGATGAAATCACAGCCTACCGAGAAGGGAGTAATACAGATGCCAAGAGAGATTAAGTTTAGATTTTCGGATGTTGAACAGCAGATAATGCTTTTTCCAAATCTTCCAGAACAGATGAATATAGCATCTTATAATTGTAGGAGGGACAAACGTATGGAGAGGAAAGTTAAGCTAGGCGACCTAATACTCGCTAAGGATACAGGCAGTATACATGAAGTTCATGCGATATGGCCACAGGGAGCTTCTAAGTTTGTTGATTTTGGGGCTAGACGATTAGAGCCAATGGGGAACGACCGACATGGTAATAGCATTCCGAGTGGTCGAGGTTTTTCATACAGCAATGACAACTGGGAATTTTATGATGGAGGTGAAACGTATGTCGGATCAAAAGCCAAACGTTGACTTACATGTAGAAGAATATACAGATCAACACTCAGGACGTACTTACGATGTCTATCATATTGGTGGAGAAATAAACGAGAAGCATGGAGCAACTACTCGGGGTCCTCTAACTTGTACAAGTTGTTCAAAAACTCATATCTATAAATGGCAAAACAATGATCGTTGGATTGTGTTTTCTTGTCCAATATGTAATGCTATTTCAGCTTGGTGGGAAGAATGTTATTCTGATGAAGAAGAGGAACAATAAATTCAACAAATTCACATATGAATAAGCATTAAACAACGCAAACAAAAAGCTTGATGTACTTATGTTTCAAGTAGATCAGGCTTTTTGTTTGCGTTGTCTTGGTTAAATGTACCCTGTTATTATGAAGTCATACTTATTTTTTTCAACATCACTGGATCTATTTCAATAGTACGATTTTGATAGCAATCAATAAAAGCATTAACTACCATTACATCAAATTGTGTGCCAGCGTTTGAACGTAGTTGGTCTAGGGCTTTTTCAGGAGATAAAGCAGGACTATAACTCCTAGATGTAGTCATAGCATCAAAGGCATCACATACAGAGATAATACGAGCTGCTAGAGGGATATCCTCTCCTTTCAATCGAGAAGGGTAACCTGTACCATCAAAACGCTCATGATGGTGTAAAATGCTTTTATCAATTCCACGAATACATAATTCATGAATACCTGAAATAATATCGTAGCCTTGAGTGGGATGCATCATAATAGATTGAAATTCTTCATCAGATAATTTACCTGGTTTTAATAGAATATTTTCAGGGGTTCCGATCTTCCCGATATCGTGCAATAATGCTCCAATTTCAATGTTTTGAATTTCAGGAGCAGACAGTTTTAGTTTAAGCGCTACTTTACGAGCATAGTTTTGAACGTTACGGCAATGCAACGCCGTATATGGATCTCTGGCAAATAAAGCTTTCGCTAACGAATCAATGGTTTCTGAACTACTAATATTGGACATATTAACTCCCTTTATGGTCATATTATTTTATTATGGATGTATTATTTAATTATTTGTATACAAAAAAAGCACCACACTGCTACGTAAACATAGCTAGAGTGGTGCTTCCACGGTTGGTATTATATTATAATTCAGTATAACAGATTTGATAAGTAAAGCAAAAGTATAAATTACCTATTTTGTATGTGCCAATGGTAAGAGATTCATTATGAACGCATATGATGATTTAGTTTCCAGAAATTACATTGACATATTTAACGTATTTATTCATAATAAACTTAAATGAATAAACAACAGAGGAAGCACCTCTAATCATCTATGATGAGGTGCTTCCTGTATGCTTAAAAGAGCTAATTGGAATTTTCCAATTAGCTCTTTTTTATTTTCATATGGGAGTGAGTGGTAGTGTTAATCAAAAAAATTGAACTGATAATTTTAAATGCCATTAAAGATGATACAAGAACGATTAAAACAATCGAACAAAAAACGGGTATTGCCTACGGCACGGTAAAATTCCACTTACGTAAAATGGCAGAAGTAAATCTGATCCACGGTATTGATAAAAAATACGAAGTACTTGTCAATGATTTAGTAGTAGCATCAGACAGTGAGGTGAGAAAAGAAAGGAAATTATTAATTAAACAACATCCACCTAAAGCGTTCCATGATCTTAAACAAGAAGAACTTGAAGAACTCGTTTATTTCGTAACTATGCAATTCAAAGCAGGCATATCTCGTCAAAAAGTCTTTTTAAAACTGGTAGCTCAAGGTTGGCAAATTTTAAAATGGGAATTTCTAGTGTTTATAGATATGCATAAAATCCCTAATCATTATTCATTAGATGATACAGAACAAGGGAATTAAAGCTTTAGAAAGAATTAAATGATTTTAACCATTGGTAAATAAATATCATGTTTCAAAACCTAAAATTGTGGAATAAGATTTTAGGAAACCAGACCTAAGAATCATTATTTTATTCAAAAAACGCCTATTTCAGACAGGAAATCGGACATTTCGAGCATTTTCTATTTATTTGGCTTCAATATTTTGTTATATTAGGCGCATGTAGAAAGAACTATAAAATTAATGGAGAGATGTTAATATGAGTACTTTAGATGTTACAAATACCCCTAATCGTTCGGATGCACAAATGATAACTCCAGCCTTAAATGCTGGAAGCAATAATACAAAACTTTTTCAGCAAATCAAAGCAGAACTACTTGCTTTTGAGTCTACAAAAATGATGGCTACTTTAGCGAAACATGAAAGAAAATTCTTTGTACGAAATAATCAACTTCATATTTCTTACAATCAGATCTCAATACCTTTAGGCATTACGACAAGCGTAGCTGTTGAAAAAGAGAATTCAGATAGCAATACTCAATTAGTAGGATTAGATCGTAAAAAATTAAAAACATATCTGATTTTGATTGAAAATACTCTTACTAATATTGATCCGATAGATTATGGCGAAATTACGTTAGGTTATGAAATCCAAGAAGATGGATCAGTGAATGGAAACATTCTTATACAAACTCAGGTTAACCATTCACGATTATAAAAATTTCTAGAAGATCACATTTAAATAAATTTAGATAATTGATCTAAAGCTAGATTGTAGTTTTTTCTGGTCAGAGGTATATCTTCTTCTACGTCTTGAAGATTTATCTGAAATGCTTTTTTGGTCGAACGTGAGAATTCATCTGTACAGATCATCTGGATATAATTTAGATTAATTAAAAAACTGCGATGAGAAAAAATAATCGCATCGCTACTTTTTTCTTTAATCTCTTTTAAATTGGAAGTAGTCTCAATCACTTGTCCAGAACTAAGATGGACTAATGATTTAGTTCTTGATGATTTGTTTTTCTCTACATATACTATTTGGTTCTCATCGATCATTCTTACTTGATGATCAACGACCAATTGAATCATATGTTTTTCCACAATGCTGTAAGATTTAACAACTCTATTCATGTGTATTTGAGCTTTGGCTTTAGCCAAAGCTTTTTTTAATCGTTCTGGATCATACGGCTTAGTTATATAATCAATAGTATCTAACTCAAAGCCAGCTAGTAGATGTTTTGTATCTACTGATCCTGTCGTAAATATTAGCTGCAATAGCGGATTTGATCCATCTGCTATCACTTGTTTTACTGCTGATATACCATCTAACTTTTGCAATCCTATATCAAGTAGTAAAATATCCGGTTGGTGTATTTTTGCCTCTTCAATAAGTTTTAATCCGGATTTCACTGTTTTACAAACAATATACCCTTCTCCTGTAACTATCTCTTCCAATACTGAGAGTTGGAATGGTTCATCTTCTGCGATTAGAACTTTATATCTTTGTTGATCCAACTTGTTCACGTCCTCAATTCAATAATATTCCTGATTATACTCTTAGATTTCCAAATCTATCTGATTAAAAACTATGCAAATTTTTAGAAAATATTGTTAATTAATAATGACTATTTTATTATCTTGCATAAAATCCTTTTACTGTAGGATTACATATGAATTATGTAATGGTACAAAAATAAAGCAATATGTATCAAACTGTAAGTATTAGAATAGCAGATATCATTATAAAGGGATTTGATGCTATTTAAAATATTATATATTGTGAAATCAACTTGTATTTGTAAATTATGTCGTTTCTCGATAGTTATTTTAATTTTTTTTTATAAAAAGTCGATAATAATAGTTATAGTTTGTAGGAAATAGAGATTTATGTAGATGTGATTCCAAATTTAAGGTATTTATAAATTGACGATCTTTTTTTTAGAATCTATACTTAATTAGTAAGCTTCGTCCTAAAAATCCAGCCATTGCTAAAAAAGGAGAATGGTACATTGACTATTGAGTTGTCTATTGAAAATGTAATTCGTTCATATATACAAAAAAAACAGATAACGCTTAAAGATCTGGCAGAGCAAACCAATATCAATAGAGGAAATATGTCAGCTGCAATCAATCGCAACTCTAAAAAAATCCTTTCCATTCCGCAGCTAGATTCCCTCACAGAAGTAGTAGGTTTTCCAAAGGGCGCATTGTATGATGCTTTTTTTAAAGATTTCAAAGTATCTAAAATTGATATGAGACGAACACGTAAATTTATTTTAGCTTGTGCTGATTTAAAACGACTCGATCTTATCAACCAAATTATTGAATTTTGCTATGAAGACAGGAAATTTATCACGAATGCTTTTGAAATAGCTGAAGAACTTTATAACCTAGAATTCAAAGATTCGGCTAGTATATTATATAACTCTGTTGTTAAGTATGAATTTAACGCTAATTCAGATAGACTTTCGATCAGTTACTATCGCCTTTTTATTATTCACAAAGATGACACTGAACTGGGCTTTAAATACGCTAGTCAATTTTATCCTTATCGGTTGAAACTACCCTTAGATTTGAAGCTGGATGGTATAGTCGCACTTGCTTATGCTTATGGTGTACAAAATAAATGGTCAGATGTAGATATTCTTTCAGAAGAGTTACGGGTTCTTACTCAAACTATATATGACCAGGAATTGTATAAAGATGATGACTTCTTGCCGGCACGTCCCTTTGTCTATTACTTTGGGCAAAGCTATCTTATGAGAGAGAGCATGTTTGAATTTTATAAAGAGTATGAGAAAGCTCTTTTATGGAATGAAAAATATCGCGATCTGAGTTGGTTTAAAGATTTAGATGAAAAAGGAAAAGAGCAGGTTGAACTTTATACGCATTTTGCGGAGACTAACTTGCGAGCAATCCATTTAAAAATGGGGGATGAGTCAGTTGTAATGGACTACTACGACTCCTTAAAAAATGACCCAACTGAAATGACGTTTGGGATCACTAATATTCTTGAAGCCGCTAATAAGTATACATTTAATATTGATAACATATTAGTAGATTATGAAGAATTCTCTCAAAAAACTTATGTCGAGAAAAATGAGAGCAAAAAATACACTAAACTTTTTATGATCCAACATCAAGCAAATTTAGACTACCAATATGCTATTTACTTATTCAATTCGAATAATCATTCACTTGGAATAAAAAAACTTTTGCAGAGTTTGTATAATTCGGTTACTATTGCTAATATAACCACTGCTTTTGATTGTGTTCTAACATTCAATGGTTATAGAGAATATGCTACTAAAGAGCAAATTATTGAATTTAACAACATATGTAAAGGGGCTCTCACCAGATGAAAGAAAAACTTTATAAAATTTCTTTAAAACTTATGATTGTAGTACTTGTAACCTACAAAGCAAATGAAGTTTTAACAACAATGGGACATGGATTCGGAACCTAAAAGAAATGCTCTGGGATAACCCAGAGCATTTTTTAATGATCTTCACTATCGTTATTAAATTATATCCAATTTAGTAAGGGAGTCTTCACATTGCTTAATTATATCCATCCACATTCTGGACTTATCATTTATACTCAATCTGAACGAACATTAGATCCATTACATTCTTTTTATATGGAGTACCCGAATGTATTAGATAAAGATAATAATGAATATGTAATTAATCCAGAACTTTTATTTCAAATTCGACACCCGGATATGAGTAACATGATAGCCAAGATGGGAGAAAGCAACTTTTTCTCATTACATCGAGTTTTTTTAAGTTATTATGAAGCTTCAACAATCCTAAGAGATTTCTGGAATCACTATGTAGGTGATAGAATAATCATAAAAGACAAAGAAATTGATATAAAACATATCGAAGAGTTAGTAACCGCTTACAAAGTTCCTATTTTCAATTCACAAACTCTGAATAAGGCAACCCATATATTAAATCAAAAGAAAAAACGATCTATGGAAATTGATCCATTCCAGGAATATCTATGGGCAACTCAAATGAGTGAACTTCTCCAATTTTATGATTTGTCCCCATTCTCAAAACCTTATTTAATGACTCGTAGTATTTTTGAAAGTTCTTACATATTTAAAGGAGCAATGATGAAAAAGGAAATTAGTGTTGTATTATATGAATGGGCTAATATCTATAGCTACAAACAAGCCGATTTTATCAAAAGAATAAGCAATATTTTAGAAACTATAAAATCGGATATTGTACGTAACCAAGATCGATATGACAAACTCTCAAAGACCCCTGAAATCAATCAGTTAGTTTATTGGCTAGATAAGCAAATCCATAGCAATAATCACTACAAACAGTGTTTTTTTGGAGTATTTAATGCTTCAGATTTATTGGGAGCTTATTCAAGACATGGTAGTTCTCAAATAAATGGAATCAAAGGAATAAATAAAGTAGAAGATTTATCTTGTAAAGACATTATTACTAGTTGGAGAGATGATCATTTGCTTCCTTCAGATGAGCAATTTATGAAGTTGTTTAAGTTATGGTATTTTACTACATCTTATTTGCTTATTAATTGGATCAGATTACCACATTTCACTAATGAAACTTCTGATTAAATCTTCAGTTAAATGATAGTTGTTATGTTTTTAGTATTAGGTGGTTATGCACCTAGATCATTTTTGAACAAATATACAACTGTATAAACCAATATTAATAAACACTTGTTATAGCTGAAAGTTGGATTTAGAAGTAATAAATTAAAATTTATAGGAGGTATATAAAATGTCTATATTCTATCCTGACAATACTAATCGTAGAAATCGTGTTTATCAGCTGGTAAATGAAGCTTCAACTTATCTGACAAATGCACACACAAATTTTGCTATTCTACAAAATCAACTTGTTCAACTCAATACTAAAGTTGATTCTGCTTATAAAGCAATTAATATTACTGAGTTATTAAAAGCCAATGATAATTCGAATAAAGCTTGGACAAATGAAGACGATATCGGTAGCTACTAATGAAAATATCTACAAACAAAAGAGTAGGAACAGGTATGTTTAGCCGGATGAATTATCAAGTACAACGTGGCATGAAAGAAATTCTAACTATTCGTGACTTGAGTATGCGCGATTGGCATGAAATCAAAAACTTTTTTAATAATCAATGTGCTTACTGCGGAATAGAAGATACTGGAGATAGCCGTAATGGTCTTGTTCCAGACCACCTCATTCCAGCTGTCGACTATGGAGATTATGTCATTGGAAATGTGATCCCTGCTTGTCATGGTTGTAACGATCGCAGAGGAAAGAAAAATTGGGAACCTTGGTTAGTTGCTAATTATCCTACTCAAGCAGAACAGAGAGTAGCTGTTGTCAAAGAATATCTAAATAAATTTCCATACGATCATCATTTGAATCCCATTGAAAAATTAAGTCCCTTAGATCAACAAGAATATGAAGCTATTTTAAAAGAATGGAATATTATTTTAAATAGAGCAAAAAATCTGAGAGACAAATTAAAAGAGCCTAATTAGTAGGATATTCTCTGCTAATTAGGCTCTTTATATACATCCATAACTCAATTCAATTTTTGACTTTACAGGATGCTCAAGGGTTAAATCAAATTAGGCTATTCATTAATTCGACAATCACATTTGAGTTGCTATACATTGATAATAAATACAAGTGAAGATAGGAGAATAGCCAAATGAAGGATATGTATACTGGTATAGATGGATTGGAACAGGCTTTATTGCTGTGGGCTGATATTACTGGCATTTCTCCGGAGAAAACAGGGGGTACTTTTACAGTAGACCAATGGAGAATTAGAGAAATGAATAATGAACTTAAAGAATCATTAGCTTATGATCCAACTAAAATTACAACTATTATGTTATTAGAATGTTATCTGAATGATTTTATAGATAATCGTTCTTTAAGTCTTCGATCCATAGTAGAAGATACTAATTTTATGCAGGAATATTTTACTAAGATTAAGAAACTAGCTAGCATCATTTCATCAGAAGATATATTGAAAATCAAAAGTGAATTTCAAAAGAATATTATTTCTTCACTTAACCATTATGGTGTTACAAAACCTAATACATTTGAAATGGTAAACGATCTAACAGCTTTAAGCTTTCTTAGACGTGATGCTTTTAAATCTATGCACACTTTAGAATGTCATCAATTTTTACAAGGAACCCCAGAAGATAACAAACCTCTATATCATCAAGATGTATATCAGTTTTGGGATATTAATAGTCTGATTTATTTATTAGCCCAATCTCCATCGGGAATTTGTCTTAGTCTTATAAAAGATCCATTTGATTCCTCTTCTTATTTTGTTTTTGGAATCAGAAATGGAGGAACCATATCTATACTAACAGATAAAGATCGTGAGTCTCATCCGTTACAAAAGTATATGTCAAGACGACCTGACCGTGATTTAGCTTCTAGGATGTGGAAACATCACTTTCCATATAGTGTAATGGATATTGAAATAGAGGATAGCGGATTTAGTGCTTATGCTAAGAAAAGAAAGCAAGATGAGGTAATTTCTTATCAAACTGAATTTATATCTATTAAAAAAATCTCTGACTTAGAGCCAAATGAAATGATTTGGGTATCCATGTTATTCTCTCAAATTGAGAAAAAGTTTTGGAAAGAAGCATATAAGGCTCCAGAGTTATCATATACCACAGATATGATAACTCAAAAAAAAATTATAAAAGTTGCTCAAGAGTTGCCAGGTATAATTGAAGATTATAAGCCTCTAGAAGCCCCATTAATAACTACTTCTCTACTAACAGATCCTAATATAGATTTAGATTGGGATTACCCTGCTGAAGGCATTAATAGCTGGATGGAGAAAAGATATAAAGATCTAGTAAGTGATGAGATTTTGAATCAAAATGGGGAAAATGATAATAAAATATTAATAGGTGAAGCGGATCAATCAGAAGAATTAATTACATCTTTGCAAGGACATTATAATGAAGTTGATATTAGTACAAATCATTTTCTAATTGTGGATAAAGATACTTTTTGGGAATTTAATGTGTTTGGAAAGAGTGTATATAAAAGATCTATAGAATTAAAATCCGCAGACCCTTCAAAATTTGGTACTGAAAATGAAATTTTACGCGAACAACGATGGTTTGCACGATACAATCAAGCTTCTATAGTTAACTATGCTGCTCAACAAGAATTTATAAAGCGTAAATCTGAAATGTTGGATTGGGTAAAAGAACGTATTTATAAAAATTTAGATTTTTTGTATCAATCTATTGCTCAAGGAGAATTAAAGATTATAAAACCAAAA
>NZ_QGAD01000030.1:0-27028 GCF_005233705.1 Paenibacillus sp. CFBP13512
ATAACTAATTATATAAAAATTATTATTTAATTATTAAATAATTAGTTATTACTTACTTTATAATTATTTTGTATTACGTGAATTGTAATTAACTTATTGACAGTGTGAGAACTGTATTCTATGATGTTTGTATACATGAATTGAATATTTAAACAAGCGAAGCACGCTTAATGTCCTAGGGCATTTTGCGTGCTTTTTTGCGTTCAAAATAGAAAGGAGTCGGAACTTTGATTTCAGATGATAGCGATCTAAAAAAACTTAGTGCCGGAGAAATGATGCGAATCATTCGAAAAAGGAAAGGAATCTCACAATTACAGTTGGCTAGTAGTTTGAAATCATATCAAGCAAGAATTAGTCGGTTTGAACTTATGACAGCTATTCCGACTGTGAAGGAACAACTTCTTATTGAAAAAGTCCTGAACATAAAGATTTGGAGTAAATAATATGCAAAGTGAAGTTAATGTAAGCGAACAAGCTCTTACTAGCAAAAAAAATATTATTATCGCACATCCGTCTGCTTCCTTTGCAGAACAACTAAAAATGCACTTGGTTAATGAAGGAGTCAATGTTCTTGGTGTATATGTGACCTCAGAACATCTATTAGAAGAGTTGTATCACTTTAAAGAAGAAAACAAATTTACGGTAGATGCAATTTTTCTTTCTTCTTCATTATGTAAAAAAATGCGAGATAAGAAGCTTGAAGTATTTGCAGATGTTACAGCCAAAATAAGAGAAGATTTCGGGCGTTCTACAATTATTGTTTTATCCGATGAAGTTGCTAATCATCCATTACATGCTGAACTTGTATCGTTGGGTATCTACAATTTGATTGTAAAAACGAAAGATAAATCTTCTGAAATAAACATCAAACAACTTATTAATTATATTGATGTTCCCATGGAATATTACGAAGTGAAAAAGTATAAAGACTTTGACACAAACATCTCTTGGCGTAAATTTGTAAACCACAAGAACGATATCAATATCAATATTGAACATCACAAATCAGGTACTTCTCATTCAGTTGAACCATTTGCCGATTCTCAAGAACGAAAGCCAGAGACTGAAGAAGTAGTTACTACTTCAAAAGAAAAACCAAAAAAATCAATCACACCTAAAGTTCAACAAAAAAGCACTCCTGATTTTTTAATGAATGCAGAAGAAGAGAACTGGATACTTCCAGCTGCCAAACCCAAAATACTTATTCAAGAAAAAATCATTGGTAAATCCATTATTGCTGTAACTGGAACTACAAGAGGTGTTGGAACGACTCATACAGCTATAGCGATCGCAAACTATTTGTCAGAGCGTGGTTACAAAGTGAAATTGTTAGAATGCAATGGTTCAACAGATTTCGAAAAAATTGAACAAGCCTATCATGGCTCAAAATCTATAATCACTACTTCCAGAACTTTTGAAATTAATGGAGTTGTTTATGTCAAAGATTTAGAAAAAGAAGACTATATCAGTCATTTTGTTTCTGAGCATACGCATTATGTACTTGATATTGGGAAACTAGAAAAAAGTGAGTTTGAAGAAGAATTCCACCGAGCCTCGTGTCAAATTATAGTTGCATCAGGAAGTGAATGGAAGCAACATGAGATTCATTCTTTTATTGAACAACATGAAGAAAACGATCAATCTCGCTGGAATTTTGCGGTTAACTTAGTAGAACAAATTATTATCAAAGACTTAAAAAGTGCGATGCCTAATCATCAATTCATTCGTCTTGGCTATTATCCTGATCCTTTTGTAGTGGATGACGATACCAGTCAAACGCTAACCCAGCTGCTTGATTTACCTAAACTTAAAAATAAATGGATGAAGCTTGGTTTAATTTCGATGGGTATCATTCTTCTTCTATTAATATTGATTTTACTTAAATGAAAATGAGGAGTGTTGTTTCTAGTGTCAATCAAGTTGAGAAATAAGAAGTTAGTCTATGCAGGACTTATTGGAGCTTCAGTAAGTTTACTGTTATTTGGAATTATAGTCATCGTGCTACTCAAGCAACAAAGTGAATATACCAAATCATTAAGAGCTCAATACGAAAGCCGTATTACTGTCGCTGAACAACAACTGAAAGAACAACAAGCTGTTTCAAGTAAAGTAGTAGTCGCAACCAAGGAACTCAAAGCAGGATCAGTAATCAGCTTATCGGATTTAAAGCTGGTTCATATATCTAAAGCGGGAGCACCAGCAAATACTATTCCAAATCCTGAAGATATTGTCGGTAAAGTAATAAAAATTGATGTAGGTAAAAGTACACCAATTATTAACTCAATGGTTTATGCCAATGGTGCTACACCTAAAGATTTGCGCTCTAAAGAATACAATGTGCTTCAATTACCTACAAAACTTAAAACAGGTGATTTTGTAGATGTTCGTATTCAGTTTCCAAATGGTCAAGATTATATCGTATTAAGCAAGAAAAAAGTAGAAGATTTTGCTGATACAACAACATGGTATGACATTAATGAATCAGAACTTTTAGCTATGAGTAGCGCTATTGTAGATGCTTACTTACAAGGAGCGAAACTATACGCTATCAATTATGTTGATCCATATATGCAAGAAAAAGCTATTCCTAACTATCCATTAAATTTACAAGTCATTGATCTGATTCAATCTGATCCGAATGTGCTTGAAAAAGCAACTCAACAGCTTTCCAGAACGGCGCGTGAAGTATTAAACAAGAATTTATCTGAAATGAGTAACGAAGACAAGATGAAAGTAGCAAATGGTATCAGTCAATTCCAAGTAGCCCCTGAGTCTGACGTTGTTAATTCAGATTCGAACACTGGAACCAATAGTATTGATCCGACTGTAACATCAACGTCTAGTTCTGACAATTCAAATCAAAGCGTAGAACCGACTACAGATCCAATGTCTCAACCAGATCCATCACAAGAGTCTGTTCCACAAAATGAAATTGTGACACCTATAGAAACACCTAACGATGCAACATCGATCGATCAGAAGCAACAAGATGTATTTGAACAACCTTTAGTTAAGTAGGAGGATAACAATGAATCATTCATTATTTTTAAGTACAGCAGATATCAGCGATATTTTAATGTCACTTGCAAAAATGCTTCAAATTAGTAATCAAAACGTTTTGATTGTTGATCATACAGCTGAACAATTTCTTTGCTCGAATGTTCCTTTACTCCAGACAGGCAATTCTTATTCTGAGTTCGATGGCATAGATATTCATCACATGCCAGAAGGTACTTTTGCTAGTGAGTCCTTAAAAGATAGCTATGATCATATTATTATCTATTACTCTCACTTAGGATTTCACAATACGTATCCAAACTGGAGATCATTTCAGAATAAATTCGTAGTGTTATCGCCAGAATTATCTCAATTAAACAAAACCACAAAAATGATGGATTCCATTTTTAATGAAGAAAATGACAAAGAAAAAGCAGAGTTTATACGTTTATTTATCAATCAAGTCAATGGATTTATTGGAGAATCTTATTTTGAACAAATCTTGAAAAACTACCCAATCCGTTGGAAAGATGAACCTTTAGCTCTCTTATTTGAAGAACAAAACTACATTCAACGAATTGTAAATCAAAATAGCAACAGAGTGGATATTACAAAATACTCAAAAGACTATAAAGATTATATCTCTCAACTTTTTAGCATTATTGCTGAGAAAGAACCGAAAGAAATCAAAGCATTACTTAGAAAGATTGGAGGTAGAAAAAGAACATGGGGAGTGTCGTAACATTTTGGGGTCTTAAAGCAGGGCAAGGTGCAACATCTTCAAACTTAATTAGTGTCGCTGCCATCAATGGTATGGATTATCATCATCGTACGTTGCTATCGAATACGCAATTTGATAGCAACACCATTGAGCAAGCTTTCATCAATTCAAACCGTACCATAAATACACTTCATAACTATTCGACATTAGGTTTGGATCAGTTAGAAAATTTAGCTCGTTCCAAACAATTATCGAATAACTCTATAAAAGACTATACCGTGCCTATTTTTGCAGGATTAGATTTGCTACCAAGTACTTCTAAACCCTCTTCGGATATGCACACTAACATCACAGATGTAATTGGCAGTATCTATCAATCGTCTAAAAATGTTTATGACCTTACACTAGTGGATGTTCATCCGGGAGATAACAAATTAACGAATGAAATTCTTCACCATTCAGATCTTATTGTGGTGAATCTAAATCAAAACGTAATCGTTCTGAAAGCTTTTTTTGAACTTATTAAACAAAAGCCGGATCTTTTTTCAAAAATGATTATTGTGATTGGTCAATATGATTACAGTTCCAAGTACACGATCAAGAATATTTCACGAACATTTAAAAGCAAAATACCTGTATATGCTATTCCGCATAACTCCAATTTTATGGATGCATGTAATGAACAACAAGTCGTTGAATTCTTTTTAAAAAGAAAAAATATTAATTCAACTCATGAAGATTACTCATTTATGGAAGCAGCTCGCTACTTAAATAAAGCTATATTCAAAGCGCTTGAAATAGATCACCGGTTGTATGAAGAAAGGGAGGATTGAACGTGGATTTTGCATTAATAGTCAATCGTTCTATCCTGGCATTAATTGGACTGAGCATAGTTATCCTTTTGTATTTTAAATTAACGTACAAAAGTGACCGTTCTGAAAAAATTAAAAAAGCTGAAAATAAATATACGATTCCTGCCATGATTGAATATCTCAAATCGGCACTGAATGAAATGACTTCAAGTTCTCTAACTGATCTTGGATTATCAGAAGAAGAATATACTCGACGTACTAATCAAAGAATACAGCTCATTAAATCTTTGAAAGATTGTACACATGGTGATCTCAATGCCAAAAACTTCTTAAAGTGGACCTTTTATGATCTCTTTCTTAAAACATATGATTTGAACGAAGAAAATATCAATAAAGTCATTCCATTTAACGATTCAAAGTCACTGACAAGCCAAGATAAATTCGACATTCTAATTTATCAATACAAAAACAAACATGGCTTAAATGCATTAACTAAGCTCATTCAGGATGAAGAACTGGATGTTTTGAAACCATCTGGTGATCCTGAGAATCCATCTTATTCATACATCATTACGCCTGAAGAAATTAACAAAGCTTATAAGAATCTCAAAAAACCACTTCATTTTGAAGACAAGCTGAACATTATTGTTCAACGTCTGTATCAGTCTTTTAAGGGATTCAGTGTCGTTGATGAAATAAGAGACATGAAGATTGATGGAGTGAGTGGAGGCGTATCTGGCGTTCCTTTAAATCAATTAGAGTATGACGACGATGCCTTATATTTTGCAGACCAAATTAATAGTAATCGAACCCCTTTAAGTCATGATAGTGTTTGGATTTTCTTTAAAGGTAAATCTATTCATTTGTCCTTCTTATCCTTTGGTACAGAAGCAGAACTTAAAAGAGTATGCCAAAATATTTATCGCTACAATAATCCCGGGCAACTTTCTGAAGCTAATGGCTACAAAGTAAATGAGATGAAAGATGGCTCACGTATCGTAGTTGTTCGACCTAACTTCTCTGAATCGTGGGCGTTTTTTGTTCGGAAGTTTGATACTCAAGCTGCAAACCTTGAACAGCTAATTAACAAGAATATTAAAGGTAGAGAATTATTGATTCTCCTTTTATCTTACTTGGTCAAGGGTGGACGAATTTTAGCGCTTACTGGATCGCAGGGTTCAGGTAAAACGACAATGCTAATGGCACTTATCGAATATATCGATCCTACCTTTACATTGCGTGTACAAGAAATGGCTTTTGAGCTACATCTACGCAAAATCTTTAAGAATCGGAACATTTTATCGTTTAGAGAAACGGACACGGTAACTGGACAAGCTGGACTTGATGTACAGAAGAAAACCGATGGTACAGTTAACATCCTGGGGGAAGTCGCAACCGATCCAGTTGCAGCATGGATGATTCAGATGGCGCAGGTAGCAAGTTTGTTTACTATCTTTACTCATCATGCCAAAAAATTTGATGATCTAGTTCATTCATTGAGAAACTCCTTGCTGAAAGAAGGTATTTTTCACGATGAAAAGACAGCTGAAGAACAAGTTGTACGGGTACTTAATTTCGATGTCCATTTAAAACGGGAAAAAGATGGTACTCGGTATATCGAAAGAATTACAGAATGTATCTACTTAGAGCAAGATGACAATTACCCTGACGACATCAAAGGGGCAATGAAAACATTCTTCAAAAAAATGACTAATCGAAAAGTCTTTACAGAAAAAAACATTATCGAATATCAAAATGGTGAGTATGTACTATCTCATTCTATTTCACAAAAAAATACAACAGAAATGCTTGAAATGATGAGTGCAAAAGATCAAACAGACTTCCAGCAATTTATTGCAGAGAACTGGGGTGAAGAAGCCCATGTCATTAATTAATATTCTCGTCTATGTACTTATTGGATCATCCTTCTTATTTTTACTTATGATTGCTGGCTATAAGTTATATACCCGGAATGCACAGCAAAGTGGCAGAGCTGATGTGAATAAAACATACGCTGACTATATAGGTAGTAATAAGTCTAAACGAGTCAAGGCGTATAACCAGTTTTTACAAGATTCTTATTTTGCTTATATCAAAGTTCCATTTTTAAAAGCATATATTTTGCGTATTCGTAAAAGGCTCCAATCGATTCATTCTTATGATGAGTTCACGATGCGAAGAGAAACAATGAAAATTGTTTTTTACACTCTCGCTATTGTAACCAGCTTTGTTATTGTTCTGTTATTTATGAATAAAGGCTTAACTTCAATATTCATGCTTTTATTAACCGCAGTTGTAATACATGGAACTTTGATCGATACCTTTGTGAATCGCGTTGAAAACAGATTGCTAAATCAGTTGAATCTTGTACTAACAGATGTGAGGAACGAATATCAACAACACGGAATGATCGATATAGCTCTACATGATGCAGCAGAAGCATCGACGCATGAAGCTTCTTTACATGCACAAAAGGTATACGAAATTCTTTCAGCTTCTGATCCTGAAAAAGAACTTGAAATCTATTATCAATCTGCACCAAATCGATTTTTAAAAACATTTGCTGGCATCTCTTTTTTAGTGAAAGAATTCGGGGATAAAGTCATTGAAAAAGGAAGTCTCTATTTAAACAATTTAGAGAAATTAAGCAATGAAATTAATTTAGAAATATTAAAGCGAACTAAACTTAATTATTTTTTAAAGGGATTAACCATTATCAGCATTGTTCCTATTCTGTTCACAACGCCTATCGAACTTTGGGCCAAAAACAATTTCCCAAGTATGGAAGAATTCTATAACAGCAAACTAGGGTTCTTTTTGAAAATAACGATTTTCGCAGTCATTTTAATCTCTTATGTACTTCTCAAAAAGCTTCAGGATGAACAAGAAGGAACCTATCAAGCTAAAGTCAAAAAAGTGCTATGGGAGCAAAAATTATTAACTATTCCTTTCATAGAATGGGTGGTAGATCGTTTTATTCCAAATCGAAGAACGAGTGAGTACTATCGGATCAATACGCTACTTAAGGATGCGAATGCTGGAATACCGCTTGACTGGCATTATCTACATCGTATTCTGCTAGCTGTAGCCTTATTTATTATAATGATGAGTTCTTTCTTTTCTACTCATTATCTAACCGTCCAAAATATTTTAGAGTTGCCTACTCAAAGCAGTTCAATGTTTGGGAAATTATCAGATAAAGAATTGAAGGTGGCTCAAGAAACAACGGCTTTGGATACACAAATTTTGAATCAGGTGAAGGAGGTGAACAATGAACAAGCTTCGGACCAAATTGGTACACTCGTTCGGAATAACCCGGAAATTGCATCGAATAGTAAATTATACTTTTCGACTGTAGAACGTATACAGCAAAAGTTAGATGATATCAATTCAGAATATTTTAAATGGTATGAATTCCTTATCGCTTTAACTGTAGCAGTGATGGGTTACTATTTTCCTTCATGGATTTTATTGTTCCAGAAAAAACTAAGAGCTATTGATATGCAAAATGAAGTAGAACAATTCCATACCATCATTGCTATGTTATGCGAAATTGATCGTATGTCTGTAGACATCATGGTCGAATGGATGGAACGTTTCTCGTCTATATTTAAAGCTCCTCTTCATAAGTGTGTACTGAACTATGAAGCGGGTGCTGAACTTGCTTTAAACCAAGTTAAAATCGATGCTCCATTTTTGCCATTCAGTCAACTTATCGATAAGTTGATCCACTCAGTAGAGAAGGTTCCAATTATACAAGCATTTGATAACTTGGAAAGCGAAAGAACGAACAACTTTGAAAAAAGAAAACATGCTTATGAGGTTATGATCCAAACCAAAGCTGAATGGGGACGATTGATTGGTTTTGCACCGATGTCTGCTGTAATTTTCTTGTATCTTGTCTTTCCATTCATCTATATGAGTTATATGGACATGGGAACTTATTACCAACAAATGAATACTCTAAACTAAAGGGGAAAAACAAATGAATAACGCATCAACAGCATTAAAAGTAGCAGCTGGAATCTTTTTAACTATCGCTTTAATTACAATAGTAGTTATTTTATTTATGAGTGCTCAAGAAGCTACAAAAACGGCTCAAAGTAACTTTGCTCAAATCCAAACAGAACTTTCATCTACTAGCTACACAGTCTATGACAATACTAAAGTTTCAGGAAGCCAAGTACTAAATTCACTTCGTAAATATCAAACAGACGAACAGTTTGGAATTCAAGTGAAAACAGGTAAAAATCCAAGTGGAGTTTGGTACTTTACTACCGTAAACACTTCTACAAGTAGCGATCAATATGGATCTGTCGAAACAGGTAAACCAGCTGGAGCATTAACCTCTGCTCAAGATCAATCATCTAGTAATTATATCAATCCATCCGGCACCTTCCATTCTGAAATTATTCGAGATAAAAGCAACGTAATACGCGCTATCGTATTTGAACAAAATTAATTCAACTAAAGATAAGGAATGGAGCAATCCATTCCTTCATTTTTGAAAGGAATTAGATATATGGGATTAGTAGATAACGCTAAAGAAGCAATGTTTTTAAGTATTACAGCCACTATATTCTGCGCAAGTGTAATCACCGGCTATAACGTTTTTGACAATACAGCAAAAATGAACAAAGTTGCTTACAGCATGAATAATGAATTAGATAAAAATATGCATTCCACTCTTATTATTGAAGATAATGATACTTACACCGGAGCAGAGGTAAGGCAGAGTATCTTCCAAATCAATGAAGGACAAATTGATATTGTAGTGGATGGTACCACCTTTTCAAAAAATCTTGACCCAATGGCTATTGATGTTTCCGGCATAAGTCTTACTAAAAAATATACTCCTACTTACGTTAGAGATGCTTCCGGAAAACTAACTCTGTTGAAGTTCAGTTAAGGAGAAATTTATGTTAGTTAATACGCCTCTAAAAATATTCTCGGCTTTTATTGCGATCTTGCTTCTTTTTGTATGGCCCATAGCCTCGGCATTTAGTAATCAAGATGATACATCTGAGATAGTGGTATTCAATGCAGTAACAAAATTTGTGGATTCTGTTCGTGATAAGGGGTATATGACTCCAAACATGTATCAGGAATTTGAAAACACATTATTTCTGACAGGTAACACTTATGATATTCAAATGGAACATCTTCATAAGAAGTACGATCCTGTCTATGATGATAACGGTAACTTCAAAAATGATTTTCAAGTCAATGATGAAGCTTTTTATAATTCTCAAATCAATGCAAAGTTATTTCCAGCAGGCAATAATGATCCAACTGATCCGGCACGAATATACAAGTTTGCAGTAGGTGACTTTTTTAGTATTACTGTAAAAAATACGAATCGAACAATGGCTACGCTCATGAGTGATATTCTTTACAATACTGGAGACAGCCCTAATGGAAAAATAATTGTTCCTTATGGAGGAATGATTCTCAATGAAGATTACTAGTTTTTCACTTTTTGTTGTAGCTATCCTCTTAGGATTTTTTATCAAAAATCAGATCGATATTGATACCAATCAAAAGAATATGATAGTTGAGACAAAATACAATCGAGCGATTGATACTGCTACACAAGATGCAGCCAAAGCAATGATCACCAATGCCAGCCAGCCCCTTGAATCTCAGTACCAATCTTCTAAAAAGGTGCGTATTAATAAAGAGCAGGCAGTTGCTACTTTTTTTAAAACCATGTATTTGAATTTCGGAGTAAATCATGACTTGACTGGACAAGGAGTTTTAGACGGCTATATACCGGTTCTAGTTGTCGTTGGGTATGATGGGTATTTTGTTTATACCTATGAGGAATATACAGATACCACCGGGCAGAAAAAACTAAAACATGTATGGAGTCCTAAAAAACCATATGCTTATGCGGATCAACACGGCAACACTTTCAATTTCACTTTAGATGATTATGTTACTGTAAATAGAAATTCAGACCGTCAATGGTTTGAGGGATTTAGAGAGGAAATTAAAGATGAAGCTTCAGTATCTTTTCTAAATGATGCTCAAATTTTTGATCAAGTTAGACGATCTACCATCGTAAATGCAATACAGAATGATTTGGGTCATGCCATTAATCAGTACAATACTACTTCAAAAAGATATGGCATTTCTTATACCTTTACCATTCCTCAAATTTCTCAAGAAGATTGGAATAATACAATTAACGATGCTGGCGTTTTAGCTTTTGTACAGGGTATTCCGGTAGGCACTGAATATTATAACAATTATGCTTTGGGTGGAGCTCGAATTGTGAAAAAGGATATTTATAATGGAATCACAGCAAACGGAAGAAAATATTACTATCCAGCTGACTCTTGCAAAACCAATTTTTCAACAGAAGAAGTTTTTACATCTGGTAAAGATGCTGCTCAAAGCGGATACATTCCTTTGAACTGCTCAATTGGTTATACAAATTGACGTAATTGTCGATAAAATAGGGTGTGTAAAATTTTGCACTTCTTGATCAAAGCGCCTATCTTTGAATCAAGGACTACATATCCTGAAGTGAATGTAGCAATCAAACCTTTGGAGGGAATATATCATGAAAAAACAAATCGTCTCTTTACTCGCTGCAACCATTTTATTCGCTGGAGTTCCTTCAGTTGTTCATACGGCAAATGCTGCAACGACTAGCAAACAACAAGTCGAAGTACTACTAGATGCTCGCAAAATGACTTTTCCTGATGCAAAACCATTTCAAGATGATAACAGCGCAGTTATGGTTCCAATCCGATTTGTTTCGGAAAAACTTGGAGCTACAGTGGGATGGAGTAAATCTGCTGGCAAACAAGTGGTTACATTGAAAACAGACAAGCATAGTGTATCTATGACAGTCGGTTCAGCTACAGCAGTAGTAGATGGTGAAAGCAAAACCTACGATAGTAAAATTATTTTGAAGCAAAGCCGCACTTTTGTACCGTTACGCCTGGTAAGTGAAGGACTTGGACAAACAGTCAACTGGGATCAAATTGGTAAGTGGGTTTGGATTGGTAGTAAGGAAGTTCCAACATTAGACAGTATAAATTTAAACATTCAAAGTATTGCTCCATTCAAGAAATATTTTCAAAGAGAAAAAGCCGATTATTATTTGAAAAATAGTTCGGGCACTCCTTATCAAAATGTTATCAATCTTAAATCATCAAATTTACCCTTAAAAATGAATGGAACTATCTTATATGATTTAAAACCAGCTACTATTAACGGAGTAAACTATATTCAAATGCGTACGGATAAATATCCTATTCAATTAGAATATTTAACCAAATTTGACGATCTCCGTACTAGATCAGATAGAAATAAATTAACAACAAAAAATTCAGATGGTACTTATTATCATTACTTTGAACTTGTGTCTTATGCCGATCAGGATCTACACGGGATTTTTGATAAGAATCCACTTACTATAAAAGACTTAGATTTTCTTATGTTCTTTTCTGTCTCTGAAAAATCTTTAGTCTTAATGTCGAATCCGTGGAGCAATTAAATGATTAGCAAGATAATGAAATATCGTTTTGCAATAACTCTAATTTTAATAGTTACCTTCTTTTCATCTAGTATATTTTTGCCATTAGAAAATTATTCTTCTGCTGCTGAATCAAATAGTAGTGTAACACCACTTAACTATTATAAAAATAAGGATCAAAATGCTACTGATTCGAACTTTCGTTATTTTGTAGGTATGATGTATTTTGATATGTGGAAAGGAACTACATGGGATTTAGGCAAGGAACCTCAAAAAGGAATGTATGGTCAAGCAACTCAAGATTACAATTTCAAGTTTCCAAATCGCAAAATCAAAAGTATTCATGCTGAAGTATTTACACAGACTGCTAACAACTTACTTTATTTTGATGCTTCACGTACTGAAAGTTGGCAAGATTATCAACGAGTAGTAACAGATGGAACTACAAATCAAGATATAAGTTTCTCAACTTCAGGAATAGGAACTGATTCAGCTTTAATCCCTTTTAAAATTAATATTAAATTAGATACTGCATCAGGCGATACAGAAGATATAACAGATCAGTGCGGAAGCAGATGTAATGATGGTGTTAGGGGATATCGTATTTATGCTCCTATATTATTTAAAATAGAATTGGATTCAGAATTGAAAGTTTATTACAAAACTAAAGACGGAAAATCTTTAAATGATGTTTTTCCTCCTCGTGTAGAAGAAATGGTTCCTGGTAAAACATATAGTTTCGAACCTCCTGCTAATGAGAAGTATACGTATGTTGGGTATAAAAAAAGTACCACTGGTGATGATCCTTCAGGTGAAATATTAACTGGAAGCCCTCCAACATTTAAGTATTCAGGATCATTTGAAACCTATATTGCTTATCAATATTATGATCTTGCAACTACAGACCCATGTGAGCTTGATCCTGATGCAGAAGAGTGTACGGTACCTCCAGAGCCTCCAAAAGAAGAGAGTCTTTGTGAATATACAATATTGCCACCCTCTGTGAAAACGACAACCAATAAATCACTGCTAGATCCACAAGCTCAAGGTCATATTTTAGCAGATGACAATACTAATGATCGACACTTTGACGCAACAAGAGCAATACCGACTTCTGAGAATTTATATGCGAATGCATGGGGCTATAATTATTTGTTCCAGCATGCCTTTGATAACATGGATGGACAAGTAGAATACAAATGCAAAGTCAAAGTAGTGTATAAGCTTAAGTGGAAAGAAAAACGCGGAAGTGGAGATAATGAACGTTGGGTTTCTAAATCAGACACAGATACCAAGACATACAATTTTTCGTATACAAGAGATTATGATTACTGGAAAATTAAAGTACTTGAAGTACTCGGTTTGGATAAAGCGACAATGTCTAACTACGCTCTGCCCGGTGGAAAAGTCTCCATACCTACAACTGGTTATACTCCACCTAGCTTGAAGCAAGAACACAGCGATAAAGTCGAAGACCATGTTAAACCAGATGGTGATGTTCCAGTGAAATACAGCCCACCAACATTAGATGGCGGTAAACAAGGTCGTCCAAGAGTACCGAATGATGAATCGAAATTAAAACGTATTGCAGAAGGCAATACAGATGATGCAGAAGTAAGAAATGATACTATTCAGTTTTCTTTCAAAGGAAAAGATACTATGGTTATGAATGGAGATTGGAAGACCAAAGTTGCACCGGTTCCTTCTGCTATTCCTGATCCTACAAAAATCCGTTCCTATAAAGATTCTGCTGAAAAAGTACTTTATAAAGGTTCTCAACTGATTAGTAGCAAGCTGGTAAACAAAGCGAATACTGCTTCAAGCGGAACAATTTACTACGCAATGCTTAAAGAGAATGTAGAGGGATCAGGAGATAAGAACTTCCCGATTGCTGGTATTAATTCGGTGACTGTTCATACCCCTGTTACAGACTATTCTAGTGTTTCTGATGATAAGGTACACAATCAAAAAACGATACCAAGTAATCGAATGGCATTAATTCTTGATCGTCCATTTACTGTTCGAATTCCAACTTCAGGAGCACATCTGAACGGGTCTTCTTATCCTGGATATGGCAGTCGTGATTATGCCAAGTATTTCAAAACTAAACAAGTACTATTCCCATTTGATGTGTACTCCAATGACAGTAAAAACTTCTATCCAAAAAACACCTGGATCGATGTTCCTGTAGCTCAACTAGATACAGTATTCAATCTACCTGTCTGGATCGATGAAGGAAACTATACGGTATACTTCAGAAACATTGCAGAGAACGCACCTACTAGTTTCACGGCACAACAAGATGCGAATACAGATCTTGTTAATCATGTGGCAAGTGATACAGTAGATGTTGAAATTATCGGTCGTATCTATGATTTCCATGTTACAGATATTGCAGACTTCAATTGGGAAACCGTATTTAGAAAAGCTAAAGGTAGCAGTCAACCTACAGGCAATTCTTTTTGGGTAGGAACAAAAGGTATTGATGGCGATCCAAGAGGTAATCATTCACCTTACGTACTACCCATCATGAGAGGTAGCCATCCATTATCAAACTATAAGAATGTTGCAGTAAAAACAGGTTATCACTTTAAGTTTGATTTAAAAACTAAAGGAAATATGTTTGGAGATAAGGACGCTATTCGAATCACTCCAACGTTTGTGTATGAAGATAAAAGTGCATCAACATCTCCAAAACGGGTCGAAGTCGATCTGTACTATCATACAGATGATAAAAAATTCATTAAAATAGGATCGAGTAGCGATACGGAAAGAAGAACCGTCATCCTCAATAACCGATTACGAAATGTACCTTCTGACGATATCAAAAATACAGCTTCTTCTATTTATGATCTTTCTCAAAATTGGTCTCTGACCAAGGAAGAGTACATCACTAGCTATAAAAAACGAGCGAATCAATCCACCTACACTGGTGGCTATGATATCCAGCTTCTTTCTTCTCCATTGCGAACATTTATTAATACTTTCTCAAGACCAGAGAGTGCTTCTGCTTCGCCTGCTAGAGTGAATGCAAGTGTTCAACAATGGTATGGGGAGTATAGCTTACCTGCGCAAGTCTATGCGGTTCCAAAAGGAACAGATCTTGCGAAGTATGGTCGATCTAACACATTAGATGAAAAATCAGACGTGTTTTTGAAAAAGGGTTTCATCGTTGTTAACTTTGATATCGAATCTATTGTAGAAGCTAACGTAGATGCTCCACATCTTCAGTATATCCATAGTCCATTGAATAACCAGTGGTGGGATATGGAAGGCTACGATGGCACAGACGGGGAAAGAGACCGAATTGTCACTGATCCGTATAATGTGAAATACTCGGTCAAAGATGGTGATGTGATTTTCTACGATACAGATCTTTCATCATACGATGATTTTGCGAGCAAAGGGACACATTAATTTGAAAGAAGTGTAGTTGCTCCAATATGAATGCTACACTTCTTTTCTTTTTAGCAGATATCGAATATACTTTTCTAAACGAATAACTTTGTACGGAAGCACCGTCAACCCACATAGGGGAGACTGTGCTTTTTTTGTTTTTTACAATGTTTAGAGCTAACTAATTAGATAAAGGAGCTTATAATGGAACATACTACATCGATCAACAAACCATTGATACTTGGCAATTATTATTACGGTGGTGGAGAAATGGCTTGGGCTTGGTATCATGAGCATCATGCTGATCTGGCTATCATTGGACACCATGAATTATCTCCAAGACATCAAATAGTTCAGCAACTCCAACAGGCAATCACAAAACGAGATGATAAAGCTGTTTATAGTATTACTGTAGGCAAGCCTCAACCAGGAGAAAAGAGTACAATAAATGCTATTGATTGGTTAGAAGGGTTTTCTGATCCTCCTGAATTTATTGCCGATCGAGATCTTTTTATCAAAAACAGAATCTTTTTTTCAAGTTCATACTATAATTTGATTTTGAAAAGCATCAATGCAGATCGTGAAACATTATTACCTTCTGTCCGGTATAAAGCTAATCTTGAAGGACCTCTAGCTGGTTATATGAGAGCGATTGATGCCATTAATGATGACAATAAACACAAAGCTAAACTCATTTCAGCCACAAAAAATATTCTGGAAGTCGATTGGATTCATACTAATAATGAAGGTCATAAGTACTTTATTGATCCAGACGAGTCGATTTATGAACAAACGATATCTTTGCTTATCGCTACTTGGTCATTATTTTCACTCACCTGCCAAGAAGATGATCCGCAGCAGTATCTCGTGATTGCTGAAATTCCTAAACAATTATTGAGCATTGATGTAGATCCGATGGTAGGCAAAATCGTTTACGACTGTATATCTTTACTGAAACAACTCTCTATTACCACTACATTAACTTTAGTTCTTTCTACTGAAATGCTATTTCCAGTACCTGAATTAGCTTTTCGTTACAAATTATTATTTCAAACCAAAGATTCTGACTACGATCTTACACACAATCAATCAAATCGAGAAAGTATAGATCCGAATTTAATTAAGGATTGGGATGAATATCAAAAATTCTCTGGACTATGGATTGATGATATAACCTCAAATACTGAAGATGGAGTTATTGCCCTTAAAGTAAATCCTAATATGTTTGAGTTCTGGGATTCGTTCGAAGATATACGAGTAGAGTAATAAAAAAAGAACCCTTGCAAGTGTTTGCAGGGTTCTTTTTCGTGTAACCAGACTACCGTTGGTTGCTTTTTACATAAGAGAAGCTGTCAACTCCATCTATATGGTAGTTCACTTAATTTCGTTTTTAATATCCCTACCTTTAACTTTTCCTTTCGTTGGATGAGGATATCCTTCTGGTGTGTAAACATCGATATGATTACCAAAAGAATCATACACTTCAATCTCACCATGCAATGGGTCTTTGTGATAATAACGATTTCCTTTCTTGTCCCTGTAAATCTTTTGTCCTTTCCAATGACGCTTAGTTGGTACTTTATCTTTCAAGAAAGGATACTGACTTGCTGGAATAGCTTCCCATTTGTTACTCATTGATGCATTCTCCTCGTTCAACGCAAAAAAGCGCCGGGGAAATCCCCGGCGCTTTCTTGGTTGATGTATTTTTGAAACGCCTTCTTACGTAAAGTCATCTTTTGAAGGTCGATTTCGAATATTTGCGTACCATACTCATTTTTTAGATTTAAAAATGAAAATAGACAAAAAAAAGGCGCAAGCCTCTGCCAAAATCGACAGAGACTTGCGCCTTATGTAATAAATAGTTTGGAAAATGAAAAAAGCTCTATCTCACCAATGAGGTAAGAGAGAGCTTTATCCAATCAATATTAAGTTGTTAGTTATAATACAAAAACAGACTATTCGCATCGATCCAAGTAAATAGAACTTAAAATTCAGCCTCTATTTATTAGAGTAACTAAACTAATACAGTAACTATATATAATTGTATATATAAATCTCCCACGCTTATATCCAAAATATAAACGTTTTGCTTATTCATTAATATTTATTTCTAAAATACTAGCCCAAATATTACTCTTTGCTCTCCTTAGTGTTATGCTAACATTTGGTTGTGTGATATTTAATAATTTAGCTATTTCCTTTTGCTTGAGTTGTTTTGGTCCATAGTACAGGATATAGATTTCTTTTTGTCTCTTTTTTTTCAACCGCACGTGTAATCCTAACTGATGAATTCGTTCATGAGTTTCTTCCACTATACGCCTATACTTCTGGATATTCTCTACTTCATCATATTTTCCAAGCTTTTGGATAGTATGAATCAAATTATGTTGCTGTGTATCAAGATCTATGTTTTCGACAAGCATATTTGCTTCAGCATATTCTTTCATGACTTCGAATCTAGATCTCATTTGTTGTCTATTGTTTGAGTTAACATTTTTTTGACGATCATACATCTTTTGCATATCGTCCTTAACCTTCATTTTGATAAAAGATAAAAACTGTCCACGATGCGATGAAAATTTTGGTACGAATCTTCGAATAATATTATTTAGCAAATCAAGCTGATATTGCTCCTTTTCAGAGCGAGAAAGATCGTTATAGTTGGAATTTGCTACAACGTTATTTAAGATTGGAGAGAAGTGAGCCTTAATAGCAATGTAGTAATCTGAACTAGCTTGATTAGTATTAATTTTTTCAATCATTGCTATAATCTCTTTATCCTCATATTGAGAAGAACTATAATATTTTTTTGTCTGTTCAATTTCTTCTAGAGGCTCTTGAAGTTCAGTAACCATAGAAATATCTAATTTTGTTAACCTTCCATATTTCTCATGAATTAAACTCAATGCATGTTTCTCATTCGATGCCTCTATTGTTTCTGTGATCCGCATACCATTGGAAGCTCTTCCTTGAATGCTATAGTTATTTAGCAATAGTTCTCCTTCTCATACTAAGTTCATATGTATGATATTCACTGTAATAGAGTATATAAAATATACATTATAGAATTTCCTATAAAAACTCCATAATCTATATTTATGATCTTTTAAAATCAGGTCTTAATTAGACTTGCTCATTTTGCTAATATATTTCAATTTAATTGAAGAAATCGTACAAATAAAAGAATGCAAATCTCGTAGAACAAGTAAGAACTTATAAATTCAGATTTTTTGTTATAGTGTTAATAGGAAGGAACCTATCGTTATAAATACTATTCATGATATTAATCAGGGGGTAAAGTAGGATGGAAATTAATCTGAATGAAAGATGGACGCTTGGATCGCAACTCGGAAGTGGCGGGTTTGGAAAAGTTTATAAAGCTGAGAATGAGAATAGCGACACAAATGTAGCTATTAAACTAATTCCAAAAGAGCCTGGGGCAGACCGCGAACTTTTATTTGAAAATCTTAAAGGTGTTCGTAATATCGTCCCAATAATCGATTCTGGTGAATTTGAGAACTACTGGGTTCTTGTTATGCCATTAGCAGAAAAATCTTTACGCGACTATCTTGAAGAGAAGGGGAATTTGTCTATCCCTGAAGCGCTGAGTGTTCTATCAGACATTGCCGTAGCATTATCTGATATTCAGGGTAGCATAGTTCATAGAGATCTGAAACCTGAGAATGTTTTACTTCTTAACGGACATTGGTGTTTATCTGATTTCGGAATATCAAGGTATGCAGAAGCTTCTACTGTAGCTGACACTCATAAATTCTCTTGGACGGGTTCGTACAATGCGCCAGAACGGTGGCAACATCAACGAGCTACGTCAGCCTCGGATATGTACTCCTTGGGTATTATTGGTTTTGAATTAATTACAGGTACACGACCTTTTCCTGGTATTGATTCTAGACAAGAACATCTTATACAAAATCCTCCTTTCTTAAACGATTGTCCAACGCTTTTGACAGCCTTAATCACTCAATGTCTAATGAAAGCTCCAGCAGTAAGACCATTAGCTAAAGATTTTATTTCTCGGCTTGATCAAGTTCTTCGACCAGCGTCTGAAGGTGCTTCGTTGTTACAATCAGCTAATTTGTCTAAGTCTCAAGAACTAGCCAGTGAAATGACAGCACGATCTGCAACTGAAGATGAGAATCAGCAAAAGTTTGAGATTGTAAAATCAGCAACTCAACTTTTTTCTATGACTATTAATCAATTAAAACAATCGATTCATGATAACGCTCCTAGCGCAAAAATAGAAAAAATAGGACATACTATTATCGGAAGGGCAGCAAAAAACCAAACTCTTCTTAATTTTAATGAGGATGAATTATATGGTTTTTCTGCTACATTGGGCTCTGCAACCCTAACAATTCAGCCTATTCAAGAAACCATTAATACTGAATGGGGATATTATAAGCCAGCTTTTCAGGTGTTAGCATACACATCTATTAGAGTTCAGATTCCACCCAACAATTACGGATATCAAGGAAGAGAACATTCAATTTGGTTTTGTGACGTAGAAGAAGAAGGTGTCTTTCACTGGTACGAAACTGCTTATATGATTACACCTGTAGTAAATAAAAGAACATCTCTAAATCCCTTTTCTCTTCTTCCTGGAGAAGACTCTGGGAAAGCTCTTGGTAATACTTTGGCAGAATATCAAGTTGCATGGCCATTTATGAAGATCGAAGTTGGAAATGAGAATGAGTTTCTTGATAGATGGATGGGCTGGTTTGCAAAAGGAGTAAGCAACAAGTTATCTGAGCCTTCATATATGCCAGAAATTGATCCTTACGGAACATGGCGACAATAATATGAATATAATCGGTCAACTTTTTCTATTATCTATTTGATCCTAAATATAGTCCTAGCAATTCAGCGAATAAATCAGAAGCTTATTTTGCTATTTATTCAAAAGAACCCTGTAATTATTTGCAGAGGTTCTTTTTTACTGTTATATATAAGATAGAAAGAAAGTTTTTAAATACAAAATAGAGGGTGTCACAAAATGAGTAACCACAAATTAACTCAAGCAATTTTGATGAAAAAACAGATAGAATTACTGAATTTAATGACTAACGGTAATAAATTAGACAAGTTAAAAGGAAAAGAATTATTTGAAGGGCTGGAGCAAGAAATTAGAGAGGTTATCCCTCAGCACGCTTTTAGCATAGCAAGCCACAGATTAGGTATGAATTCCAATGAATTAGAATCTATTGGATTGAAAAGTAGTTAATGATTATACGGATTTTTTCATTGATAATCACCATATACTTAGGTGTTCACTTTTTTCATGAATTCAGCATTTTCATTGGTATAGATTCCCCTTCTTGGAGTGAAAAACGCAATTTATTGTTGCTAAGTTTTCTTTTTTTAGCATCCTTGTATCTGTTTTGTAGATTAATGATTCGACAGGTAGCACGCAAGTATAAGAACATTTTGATGCAACTTGAACAGGAAAATCACAGAATTATTTCAACTAAATATAACTACTATGTATTAGATAAGGATTTAATTCGGAAACGTGGCTATCACCCGATTATGTTCCGCTTTCTAAACCAAAAAGATATGGATGAGATCCAACGCCAAAAATTTAAAGGAGATCATAATGAGAAGTATTACTAACCACGATCTGTTAACCTGGGCATGGCAAGCAGCTTTTTTGGTCATCACAATAGCTATATGTTACAGCTACATCGAATATCGTATAGAGTTGCATAAAGAAAAAAAGAGAAAAGCAGTGCTTTGATCAAGCTTTTTATATTTCAAGTACACATCTGATTTATTTATGATAAAATCAAATTAATCTAATACTAATGCGACGAAGAACGCGCTAATCCTTTAAGGGGACTAGCGCGTTCTTTTTTTGAGGAGAGAATGAATATGAAATTCAAACTTATTATTTCTGCTTGTGCTTTATCCGTATGTACTTTAATTTCGTCTTGCCAGAGTTATGCAGCGCAACAAACACCAATAGCGGTATATTTTGATGGTAAGGATTTAAGCATGGTACAAAAACCCACTGTTATTAATGGTAGTACTCTGATTCCAATGAGATCTATTTTTGAGCAATTTGGAGCATCTGTAAAATGGGATAATGCTACAGATACTGTAACGGCTAGCAAAGGTAAAACCCAAATTAAAGTGACAGTAGGGAAATACACTGCTTTAAAAAATGGTCAGAACATATCTATGAAAGTATCTCCTAAAGTAATTAACAATACACTTTATGTTCCACTTCGTTTTGTTAGTGAGTCTTTTGGGTCACAGGTTGGTTGGTTACCTACAGCACATACAGTTACAATTAACTCATTCCCGACGCAATCTTTGAAGATCGATCACATTAGAGACGGGGATACGTTTGAAGGTGTTTATACTTCAGGTAAGCAAAAAGGAGAACGAGCCGTTATTCGCTTAATTGGAGTAGATACTCCGGAAACAGTCAAAGCAAATACACCGGTACAAAATTACGGCCCTGAAGCATCTGCATATACAAAGTCAATTCTTAGTCACCAAACGGTATATATCAGCACAGACCAATCGAATGATATCTATGGACGAACTTTAGCTTATGTGTTTCTTGAAAATGGCTTACTATTTAATGCGGATTTAGTATCTAAGGGCTACGCTAGAGCGATGACTATTGCTCCTAATACACGGTGGGCTTCTTTATATACTGAATTAGAAGGAATGGCTAAAAGCGAAAGTATGGGGCTCTGGAACACCAATAATACTGATACAGCGATCACCAGCATGCTAGAAGAATCAAATCTACCTGCTTTGATCACAGATTCATCAGCTGCTAAAAAATATGTTTCGCAAGATGAGATGACAAGACTTTTGATCATGGCAATTTTTCCTGAAACTAAAGCTGTATTTTTAGCAAAATCTTTTTATGATCTAAGTCAAGACGAGCAGGTACAAAAAACAACCAAGCTAGCGATTGAGAAAGGACTCACGATTACTGAAGCATTTATTAACTCTAAGGAACCAGTAACTCTATCCACGTCTGTTCAAATCATAAGCGATGCTCTTGATATTAACCCTGATCAAGGATTGTTGTTACTTCAAGATTTAAAGATGCTTCCAGCTGAAGGTGATACGAATAAATTGTTATCGATCGAAGCTAGTAAGGCACTGATTCAAAAGGTAGATTTAATAGCAGAACCGCTAAAATCATATACCAAGAATATTAAGGTAGCAGCATCTCAATCTAAGCATGCTACTGAGCTTGCTCAAACGTTACAAAACAAAGATTTTTCAGTAGCTATTGAACAGTATGCTATTCGTATTAAAGATTCGCTAACCCATCCAGAACAGCTACAGGATTTATTGAATATAGATTCTTTATTGGCTTCTGCCAAGTCACTGGCTTCAACGGATTGGACCACCATTGTAAAGCAAAAAGATATCATCGAGTCTTTGACCAAGGCAACGGTAAAATTAAAACAAGCCAATCAATCCTTACAGTTAGCCAAGAAAGCACTGACACAATAACTTCTTTAAAGTATCTGCATTATATTGTATAATTATGCTACCAATTAAATAAACCATAACGCGAAGCACGCGAACACCCTACTAGGGTTGTTTGCGTGCTTTTTGTTTTGAAAAGTGAGGGTATTATGCCACGTTTAAGTAAGATTTGTTTGGGTTTACTTATTTTTTTTCTATTGTATATTTTCCGTTTACAGTTTGTTGTGCCTGTCTTTTATTTCGTTTTTGGACTAATGATATATACTGTTTTTTTCTTTTGGGCTAAAGCCAAAGATTTAGATCAGGAATATCCAAACTGGAATTATGTATTAAATACTCCCGGAGGAATGGTCAAATTTTTACTAACTGGATCAGTCATATGGTTTGCTGTGGTGTATCCAATGGTTAGACAAGCCTTTGTAAAACCGAAAGAAAATGAAGCTGAAGAAAAAGGGGTGATTTTCTCCTGGTTAAGCTATCTTATGAATCCGTTGGATTGGCATAAGAGCTGGTTCAATAAATTTTATCAGTAGCAAAGGAGTATAGTCTAAATGGAACAGTTTCAATTTTTAAAAGGCTTATCAGGAGACTTTATTTATTTACTTATTTGTACGCCTATTCTTTTAGTTATGACTGTAGCAACACTTCAGCTGTATCTATCAAGAAAAAGGAAACCGTATTCTGTATTTTCTAGAATCATGTTAGCTCATTCTATTGTAAATAGTATGCTTTTTTTAACAGCATTCATACTACTGGTTTTCAATATAAAAGGAGCTTTACTTCATACGCTTATTCACTCTTCTCAACAAATGTTATTTCTTTTAATTCTGTATGGTTTTTTCAGATTCAACAATATCCCTATGATAAAGGATAAGATATACTACTTCTCATCATCAGCGATCGTGTTTGCCGTAGGTGTTTTTTCTATACGCTTATCAGCAATACTTTGTATTACAGCTCTTACCTGGCTACTATACAAAAATTACAAGCAGTACGCTTCAATTCAGAGCTTAATTGCAAGTTCGGGACTATTTACGTTGTCTTTATTAATAAATGATATTGTACAATACACGAATCCTATTGTAGCTTTTATAGGTTTGCTAGTTGCCGTTGCTAGTTACGCTTTATTTTTTATGATCATTATGTCTTACTCTCTACATTTAATAGAAGGTTCTTATATGTCGTCTATAACAGATCCTCTAACAGGACTATATAATCGAAGAATGTTTATGCGCTATATTCATCAGTGTTTAGGCAATTCTCAACCCATTGATATTATTTTTGCTGATATTGATAATTTCAAAAAGTTAAATGACACGCAAGGTCATGAGATGGGGGATGAAGCTTTAAAACATGTTGCCTCCATTTTTATAGAAGAAACTAAAGACATAGGTATAGCTGCTCGATACGGTGGAGAAGAGATCGTAGCGTTAGTATATGACAACTCTATATCCACAGAAATACTTGCACAAAGGATTCTACAACGCGTTGAAAAAGAGACCATTGTTACATTAAGTGTAGGTTACAAAAATTATGATTCTGAAGATACTCCAGATAATCTTATTAAACATGCAGATGAAGCCATGTATTCTGCTAAAAAAACAGGTAAAAATAAAGTAGTAGGCTACTCACCACTTTTAAATATTCTCGAAGATAAAAACAATGAAAAAATAATTGTATAAAAAATATAAACTTTAAGATTTGTAATACTGACAACCTATTGGTTGTCTTTTTTTTTATCATCGCATAAAATTGAATATACTATTAACTGTAATTAAAATAATTTGAAGCGTTTACTTAATAAAAATAAAAATCCTTAATGTAGTTTTGTATCATTCTAAATGAGTGAAAATAATGATTAAGGAAGAGAGCGAGCTTATGATAACACCAATTCGGTTTTTAAATAACAAAAATGCTGGAAAATATAGATTGATCGGAATTTCGTACTATCCTAAACAAGAGTATACTGCTGATCGTAAGAATATAGAGATACAAGTTCAGTTCTCAGATTATGATGAACCTTTAGATATTTCTAAATTACTTAAAAAACAAAATCCTTAAACGCATTAAGATGACTGTTGATGTAGTTCTTGTTCTGTTCTAACAAGTAGATCTTCATTTTTATACACTGATGAAAACCAGTTTATTGGATTTTTTACTTGTCTGGTTCTGATAGCTTTCACAAGCTTTGTTATGGCTCGTTCAATAGCCTCAAAGCGATAACAGCTAATCTCTTTTTCAACTTGTTGATAGATCGATTCTACCAATACATTTGGCAAGTCATTTGTACTACATTGTTCTAAAAATTCTTTTTGTAGATAATTTAGAGATCCCGTTTGTTGTTCAATAATCATTTGATGATAGACTTTTTCGTATTTAGGATATGGATTTGGTTCTGGTTCTATTGTGTATGAGGGAGACATTTGTTCTTCTTCCTCTTCTAGATCTTTTAAGTCTTTTAAAGAATTTAAATCTTTTAAAAGATTTTTATTACTATAGGATGCATCTGGTGCGTATAATACAGCAGAATCTGGTGCATGAGGTGCATCATTTTTCTCATTTTGTGCATCCAGTGCATTTTGAGGTACGGTACTAGTCGAAGAAAGTTGATACAAATTTGAAGTTTGCTTGTAATAACCTTCAGTATCTTTTTTATATCTGTGTTCTTTTTGAATTAAGCCTTGAGTAGAGAGTTCTTTAACTACATATTGCGCCTTACGTTTAGACATGCCTCCGGCAGCTGCAATTGTTTCATAATCAGGGAATATGGATGAATGGGTATGTTCGTAGACTTTAAAAACGATTAAAACCATTTTTTCGTAGGTCTTCAAATCTTTATCTGCTAGTAAATCTTGTAGATCGTTAAGAATAGGTTGAGATGAGTACATGAAATAACCTCCAGAGATAAATTATTTCACGCATATACCTTGATATAGTAGATTAACTTTTATATAATAATGGTATAAGCGTGTTAAAGTTTTTAAGCGACTTTAATACAACTCCAGGAATGATGTTTTTTGCCGAAACATATTCCTGTAGAAATGGAACTTAAAGAGTTTGCCGCTCTTCAAGTTTATGATGTTAGTTCTGCTGACTCCCTATATTTATATAGGGAGTTTTCGTTTTTTACATAAATAAATTTTGCCTATATGCATTGTATTCTGACTCTAAATGCAGAGTCAATATATCGGGGTTGAAAGGACGTTTTGAAATTATCGGGGTTGAAAGGACGATATATCGGGGTTGAAAGGACGAAAAAACAAAAAACATCGGGGTTGAAAGGACGTTGTATCGGGGTTGAAAGGACATTTCAGAAATTTTAATTTTTTTTGGATTTTTTTTTGCTATCGGGGTTGAAAGGACAATATATCGGGGTTGAAAGGACGTGGTTCTTTTATTACTTCTGTAACTAGTTTTTATTAGTTACATTCATTATGTGTCAATATAATTATATTATTTAATTAGATGATACACGATTCATTTTTTTAAACCGTTACAATATATTCATCAATAATCATAAATACATCGTTACTAAATAAGAAAATTTTGTGGTTTAAAATAAAAAATGATACTCATAAACAAACTTTGAGTATCACCTCTAGACAAAATTGTATAAATTATTCATCTTTTTCGTAAAGTTCTTTTTTTGGAGGGATAGAATTGAAAAAGAATTCATCTTTTTTACTATCAGGAACAATGATCATAAAATTCCCATCTTTATCTTGTGTATGTTGTATTTCAGTTATTTCTTCATCGGAATACACAAGAACTTTTAAAGTATAGTCTAGACTATTGTAGGATAACAATTTAAAATCTATTTCTCCTGTTTCTAAAAGTTCATCTACTATTCTATTAGCATCTGTGTATACAACACGAAAATTATCATCATAAACTAGGTAGATACGATCTAGTAGTTTTTTTTCATTATCTAGTGTTAAATAATAATCATCGTTACACTTTAAAGTGATTTGATATTTTTGTGTATTAAAATCCTTAAAAAAATTTACAGCCATTTTTTTTAATAAAATGGGTTGAGTTTTATCTAGTGTATGAGCTTTAGCTAAATTAATATCATTACTAGCAAAAGATAAATTACTTATGCAACAATTAAATTCATTATTATTATGATGTTCT
>NZ_QGAD01000031.1:0-25608 GCF_005233705.1 Paenibacillus sp. CFBP13512
TTTAAAGAAACCCTTACTAATTTAAGAAATTCATTCTATATACCTATAAAAATTAAAATTATAATTAATTATGTCCTGAATATAAATTAAACAAACTTGATTTTATACCTATATACAAATATTCCAAAATATGAATCATATTCATTTCTCCAACATTCCTAATACCGTATCCAACAACACATTAATCCCTTTCTCACAATCTTCATACGAAGTCAGTTCTTCCTCACAGTGACTTTTTCCATTCACACTGGGTACGAATACCATCGCAGATGGTAAAAAATGAGCAACAAATTGGGCATCGTGTCCGGCTCCGCTTGCCATTTTTTTATATGAATATCCCAATGCCTGTACCGAAGTTTCCAGCTTTTCGCAAATGGTGAGATCGAACCAGACGGTATCGCGTCCCCATAGTAACTTGCTCTTTACTTCACAATCTCCCTGTACCGCAGGTAACCCTTGAATAATTCGCTCCACTTCACGTACAATCTCTTCATTCTTGTGTCTAGCTTCTAATGTAAAAGTCACTTTATTGGGAATGACCGTATGAATATTTGGAAATACATTCGCTCGTCCCATTGTATACACTAACTCCGAATCCAACGTACTTAATTGCGTGCGCAACATCGTCACTAGATCATTCATAGCAAAAAAAGCATCTTTCCGCATATCCATAGGAGTCGTGCCCGCATGATCTGATTCACCCGTGACTTCAATCTCGTAACAGACCATACCGACCACACAATCGACTAGTCCAATCTGTAATTCTTCTCGTTCTAATACAGGTCCTTGCTCAATATGTAATTCTAAATAAGCTGTAGCTTCTTGAATTCGGTGACTGACTTCTCCAGCATAACCACTTTGGGCTAATGCATCGCCAAATGTAATGCCATCGCTATCTTTTTTGTTTAACATATCGGCTTTGGCAAATTTCCCAGATAATACTCCGGAAGCCATCATCGAAGGTTCAAAACGTGCACCTTCTTCGTTCGTAAAATTCACGATAGTAATCGGAATACGAGGCTTAATTCCATGATCGACTAGAGTACGGACGATTTCTAGCCCGGCGATGACACCTAATATACCATCAAAGCGACCTCCTTTTTTTACAGTATCCATATGAGAACCTATAACAATCGGAGGTACATCTTCTACACCTGCTAGTGTTGCATACATACATCCCATATCATCCACAACAACCGTCATTCCTAATGATTCACAACAGGAGCGAAAATATCCACGTACAGCGATATCCTGTTCACTCAATGCCAATCGTGTCACACCATTATTGTCTGTACGTCCAAAATCGGCAAAGTGTTCGATCGTTTCTGCTAACCTCTGACCATTAATAAATAGTTTTTGTTGTTGCATCTCGATCTCTCCATTCTGTTATGCGTTATTTGGGTGACACTTATATTTTAAATGCATATTAAAAATTAGTTCATATTTCTCCATACTAAATAAAACAAATAAGATTATCTATCTTACATCTTACCGTAATTTGAAGAAAAGTCATTTGACATTGTGTCATATTTTATCTAATTTCAAAGTTACTTTATGCTACATTTTGGTTTAAATACTTCCTTTTGTCTATTTTCCTTTACACACCGTTAATATCATCATGGATTTGTCACTGTATTTTGATGAAATATAATGAAAAAACGTTGCTGCTATGCTACAATATTAGAATTGTATTGGGAACATTTAGGGAGGGTAAAGTAATCACTATGCTGATTATTGGTATTGCCGGAGGAACCGGATCAGGAAAAACAACTGTTGCTCGTTCAGTGATTGAACGTCTTGGCACAGACAAAGTCACTTTTATATCTCAGGATAATTATTATAAAGAGCACTCCCGACTGACTGCGGAAGAACGCCGATTGATTAATTATGATCATCCGTTTGCCTTTGATAATGAATTAATGATCGAACATCTCAATTTGCTCAAACAAGGACAGGCGGCTTTTGCTCCTGTATACGATTTTACAACCGACTCACGATTTGTGGATCAGACGCTCGAATTGCATCCCAATCATATTGCGATTGTGGAAGGTTTGCATGTATTATCTGATGAGAAATTGCGTGCAGAACTCGATATCAAAGTATTTGTGGATACCGACCCAGATGTGCGGATTTTACGTCGTGTATTGCGAGATATCGAAGAGCGTGGACGTAGTATTCAATCGATTCACCAGCAGTACTTAACCACAGTCAAACCGATGCATGAAGCTTTTATTGAACCTTCCAAAAAATATGCAGACCTGATTATTCCTGAAGGCGGACAAAATGAAGTGGGCATTCAACTGCTTTCCATTTTGACGGAAAAGTATTTAACCGGTGATCGTGCATGGGGCGAAGCATAAATTTAACCCTCTATACATGTAGATAAAAAGAACAGGATACGCACCCTTTTATGGTGTTATTCTGCGACTGTGTTACTATAAAAGCTGTTGGATAATTAATCCAGCAGCTTTATTTTTTGTATACACTTATTTTATTGATGCTATAGATAAGGAGGTAAAGACAGTAATGAACTATTCTCGGTTGATCATTGGATCTGTTTTCTTGATTGCAGGTACTCTTTTGTTTGGATTTGTACATGTAGCCGTAGCCAATATGTTTACCCATACTAGAGGACCTATTGATATGCCTGAACAATTCAATAATTTTTTAGACGTTCTTAGATTAAAAACACCTTATATTATTAGTATTATCTTCATGTGTATAGGTCTAATCTTATTGATTACTACTTTAATTCAAAGTCATTTTAGAAAGGAATAGTATAATTATGAGCAAATTAATTGTCTTTATAGGAGCTATCATGTTCATTTCAGGGACTCTATTGCTAGGTATGACACCAATTGCGGTTGCTAATTTTGTCCCTAATGTACCCGGTTGGTCTACACCACCAGGAAGATTTTTTACTGCAATGGAAGAACTTTCATTACAGACTCCTTATAGAATCAGTATATTATTTATGATTATTAGCTTGTTATTCTTTGCAGTGGTTTTAATAAAAATCTTTAGAGAAAAGTATAATAACAAATTAAAAAGTCAGGAAGAACAATAATTCTCATATTACATATTAATAGGGTAGATTCACATAACCGATGAATCCATTTTTCTTTACTATTAGCTTTAAAATAGAACTCGCAATCCTAATGATAGGTAATCACAAAATGTAAAATAGCCATAGATTCAGATGAATTACTATACGTATGCTGACGATCCGCTTTGAAACGAATACATTCTTCCTCCATCAAATCATACCGTTCTTGATTCACTTCTACTGTAAGTTGACCTGACATTACGGTTACAAATTCAGTCACTCCAGCTTGATGTGCTTCAGATGTGTATGAACGATTCGGCTGTAAATATCCTCGATATAACTCAAATCCATTGGAGCGAAATAAAGGTTCTACCACAAAAATATCATCTGAACTTTTTAACTGCATCCCTTCTTGTTTGCGAATAATAGACACATCTGACTCTCCAGATAACAATGCTGCAATCGGAATATGTAAACCATCTGCAATTTTCCACATCACAGATAACGTAGGGTTCGCTTCTCCCTGTTCAATCTTAATCAATGTTAATTTACTCACTCCTATTTGCTTAGCAAAGGCTTCGATTGTGATCCCTTTAGCTGTTCGAAATTGTCGTAAGTTAATTCCGATCTGCTTACCCACTTCTTCTTCTTTTCCTTGAAATTCAGTAGTTGTATCCATAATATGCTCCTTCTATATTCAGTTCTTTCTTATTTATTCTACACGAAAGTATATTTTATTTTATAAAAAGTTAATTTTATTTTACTTTTAATTATAATCTATACTATAATCATACAAAAGTTAATTATAATATACTAATTAGTTATTACTTTATACTTTCACAAAATAGAATACAAGGAGAATTGGTATATGCTCACTAACCAGCAAACTGTTAGAACCGCTTTGCTTGAAGCTTTACCTTTAGCATTAGCGATAGCCGCTTATGGATTATCTTATGGAGTACTGGCTACACAAGCACATTGGAGTCTATGGAGTACGATACTTATGTCTTTGCTCGTCTTTTCCGGTTCTGTGCAATTGGTGATCGTGGCTATGTTTATATCAGGGGCTGCTTTGCCAAGTATGCTGATCACTGCGGTATTGCTTAATTTGCGTAACTTGTTATATGGAGCTGCACTGGCAGATAATCTAGCACCTGCTTCTCGAAAATATCGCTGGTTATTAGCATTTGGTGTATCAGATGAATCATTTGTTCTGGGAAATATACGTTATCAGAAGTATGGAGCAGATCCTTTGTATTTTGGAGTGGTGGCAGGAACATTTTATAGTGCATGGGTTGTTGCTTCTTATATCGGTGCCTACCTTGGTGATCTTATTGATCCTGTACGTTGGGGATTGGACTTGGCTTTTCCAATTACATTTGTAGCTTTACTTATTCCTGCTCTGACTCACAAACCGATTATTGCTACTGCTATCACAGCGCTAGGTATGGCTAGTCTATTGCATCATATGATGCCAAATAGTGAATTTAATCTTATTTTAACAGGTATTATCGCTCCATTGGTTGGACTCTATATTGCAAGGAGGTCACATCATGGCTGAACCGTGGATTTTGATTATTGTTCTATGTATCGTGACTTTTCTGTCACGTCTGATGGGCGTTGAAATGATGGCAGGGCGAGTATTGAATCCCACCCTGCGCTTGTATTTCAACTTTGTTCCGATTGCGATCATGGTGGCGCTTATTGTAGATCAAATATTTACGACTAACCATGGATCATCTTCTATCTCATTGCCTATTCTCGGTGGCTCTATAGTAGCTGCATTAATGATTAAAGTCACCCGTTCATTTCTGCTTACTGTTGTCATCGGTATACTGGTTGGACTTGGAATACGGTACTGGCTCCATATTTAAAATGTAACTGCATTATGATTGTTATTGATCAGCACCTATAGTAATCGGCGAATGACTTTTACGAAGTTGTCCATCGATATCCAGTGTACCTACTATAGATGGATCAGCAATCCCTTGATGAATGGCTGGTGAGCTTTGTTGTACATGGAAATTTTGCTTCGCAGGATCTACTAATTTGGGATTAGCAAATAGTGAATGGGCATCGTTACCACTACGTTTACGATAATCTGGAAAGCCTGCATACTCTTTATTTTTCCAAATCCATGTGGCTTCTGCGCTACCATTCGGTGCATAGTACAGATTGTAATCAATAATATTGCCACTATTTTTGGTGTATTCATTGTAGATAAGCACATTGGATGCACCAGCGACCATAATATTATTTTTGATCACATTGTTGCGTGTATCGTATTGCACATACAACTGTCCGTTACCACGATTGAGGGTATCGTTCTTATACAGCGTATTGTTCATAATATGACTATTGATTGTTGAACCCCGCTCGGTATCATATCCGCCCATCGCAATGCCTGTAAGTCGATTGCTGAAAATAATATTGCTACGCACTGTAATATTGTCGGTTGATTTGCCGGCATGTTCTGAAGCGATCTCAATCCCAATATCGTTGTTATACACTTTATTTTGTTCGATCACTGTATCTTTGCCACCATCCACATAGATAGCGCCTGCCGAGTTGCTGTTATTGGGTATCTTTTTCCCGTAAAAAGGATTGCGATTAGATGAGATATTGTAGATGGTATTGCCTTTGATCACGCCTTGACGGGCAACATCGTACTTCACATTAGGCGCTGTTCCTTCATATCCGATCACATCAATCCCTATATTATCGTTATCATGTAAACGATTATGACTGATCGTAAATTTCTCTACATTCCCATTGACGACTAGCGATTCGCTTGAGCCCAATACGAGATTGTATAACTCATTATGATCGATCGTAATATCATGTAGCGACTCTGGCGCTTTGTTGCCATACACTGCTATACCATGTGCATCTCGACCTGTTACATGATTACCTGATAATGAGACCGTACTTTTAATATCATGAATTTTATTTCCTGTAATTTGAATATGACTACCTGCTCCTTGTATACTGATGCCTGTTGGTACTTCATCTGCATGAGTAGTCGTATAATTACGAATTTCTAATCCTTTGATCGTAATATAACTAGCATTTTGAATATCGATCATTCCTTGCAGTCCATCAACGGCTTGACCTATTCCATCTAAGACTGCTTTTTCCGAAGAATAAGGAGTAAAAGTAATATTACCTTTACTTGCTGATCCTGAGCGAGTAATCGCTAGCTGTTGCTTATAGACCCCTTCTCGCAGATAGACCGTACTGCCTGCGGGCACTGTATCTGCCGCATGTTGGAGCGTTTTCCAGGGAGAAGTGATTGTTCCTTTCTGACTATCTTTACCTGTAGGCGAGACATAATATGTGTTCGTTGCTGCTTCTGCTGAAGGTTGGCTACAAGAAATCAATAATCCGATACATAATACACAACCCAGACGAAGCAGACGATATATTTGAGACTTTTGCAATTCATACTCATCCTTTCTTGATTAAAGATCTGAACATGTCCCATTATAAACGTAATCTGATGACTGTCTAGCATTCTATTCGTAATGCCCCTATTCACTATACTTTAAAATAACGTAAAAAAAGCCCTGATTACAGACGTCTTGCATCTGCAATCAAGGCTTATTGATATTTGTCTAAATGACTCGATGTTGAAGCCATTTATTTCCTCGGAAACGTTTCATAAAGATCAATCCTCTGACGGCCCATTCACAATCCATTGCGATCCAGATTCCGAGAATACCCCAACCTAGCGTAATCCCAAGGATATAACCCAGTACAACCCGGAATAACCACATGGATAACATTGACACCAGTGAAGTAAACTTGGAATCTCCTGCTGCACGTAAAGAAGAAGGAGTGATAAACGCAATCGCCCACAAAGGAACTTGAGCAATCGTATTAATTAAAAGAACTAAGAAAATATCGTCTACAATCTCTGCTGGCGGATTAAAGATCGAGATTAATGGATAGAAGAAAGGGAAGATCAATAATCCCATCACGACAAATGAAAGCGACGATAAAATGAGAAATGACTTGGTAAATTTGCGAGCATCTTGGATATGTCCACTACCAATACACTGACCAACTACTGTAATAATCGTAAGCGCTAGTGCATTGGCTGGAATCTGCATTACGCCTGCTAATGAAGAACAGATCGCATTCGTAGCGATGGCATACGTTCCCATACCTACAATAAAGATCTGGGTTAAAATTTTACCCCCGTTAAAAAACATTTGTTCAGCGGCAAAAGGAAGACCGATAAAGAGTACTCTTTTCAACATCGAGAACTTGATAATCAGAATCTCACGCAATTGAACTTTCAGGTTAACATCCATTTTGAACAGATAATAGATTGCACAAGCAGCGCCCAAATATCTTGCAATATTCACCGACAATGTCATTCCGAATACGCCCATATGTAACCCGTTAATAAAGACAAAATTCAACAACACATAAATTAAATTCATAATCAGCGATAACATCAATGAAGCTCGTGTACTACCTACCCCACGTAATGCTCCACATACGGCTTCCACGATCGCTATGCCCAGAAAAGAAGTACAACTTCCGATTAAATACGTTCGTGCTAGATTCATCACATCCGCTTCAGCCGATCCAAAAAGGATATTCAAAATCGGTGCATGAAAAATAATCCCGAATAAAGCTACGGCTATCGCCAATAAAGAGACCGAAGAAACGGCTCCTGCACTCGCTTCAGAGACTCCACGCTCATCTTCGCGTCCTTTGTACTGCGCAACAACTACGGTTCCGCCTGTAGCCACAGCAATAAACACACTCAGTAGAAAAATATTGATCGAATCGATCATATTGACAGCACTGACTGCGGCTACGCCTGCTGAACTGATCATCGCTGTATTGATTAAGTTCAATCCCATAATAAAAATCTGATCGATCAAAATCGGTACAAACAGCGCGATCATCTGCCGATAATGAATCGTTGATCCTGAAAAGTACTTATCCAGTAGTCGATGACTTCGCTTAAACTTAAGTTCAAATGGTTGCATCATAGTTCACTTCTTTTACATTAGAATGGGCATACCTGAGAAATAGACCGACATTAGTGTATCAAAAGGGCTTTATTACAATATAACTAGAAAAAAATAGTATAAAAAAAGCTCTTCAGGTCAAAAGCAACTGAAGAGCATGATTGATAGTGTCAATATAAGAAGCTTGTTGTCCAAGCACATGTCCGTCGATTGCGTACATGAATATATCACTCTTTACATGAAAGAACAATACTTTGGCGCAATCTTGGATGTTTTTATGATTTCGCTAATTCTGATTTTAGTTATGAACTTAGTTCAAAGTTCTTTAATATAATTTATTTTAATTTAATGATTTTTCAATAGAATCTCCTTTTTCTTCGATTATTCCTTTTATTTTGCATTTCTGTTTTAGAAACATTAACTTTTACTGGTAGTACTTGTTTTTTAGAATCATAAAAACTAATATTATTATCAAATAAGTACTTAAAAAATTTATCTTCTAATAAAAAATTTTCTCCATTTTCTGGTTGAAGCCAACCTTTTAGCATAGATTCATATATCAATAGCCAATAATCAGAGTATAAATTTTCTTTTTTCAATAAATGTGTCCATTTGGAAATATCTAAGTTAGCAATTTTATTCATAGAATACAAATCAAGTAAAATTAATGAAATAATACAATCATCGATTTTCACTAATTCTTTCACTAGTTTTGTAGGAATTTTGAAATTAAACGTTTTACATAACCATAATGCCCAACTAATTTCATGAGTATGCCTAGATGAGATATGATAAAAAATGATTTCAAATAGTGTCTCTTTAAGTTTTTTTTTATTAATAGGATATTTTTCTTTTTTATATCCTAATAAAATTTCGGTAGCTGTAGATAAAATACTTGGTTCAACAACCATTGCATTATATAAAAGTGATTCATACATTTCCCATGAATTCACTTTAATCTGTAAATCTGCAATTTCAGAAATGGCATATTTTAGAACTGATTCATTTGGATACTGTTTTGATAATTCAAATGCTCTACTAAAATATATTAAAATCTCATCATCTGAAAAATCATTTGTTTCTAACTTCTTTTGCATGATTCTTAACTCAAGTGTCCATTTCGGTTCTACTAAATAGGGTAATTCAATAATATGAGTTTTTTCTGGACTTAATTCTAATTCTAAATCTTTAATTATTTGATGTAATGTTGAGAGGGCTATTTGAGCTTCACTATATGTCTTAAAATATAAATAAAAATCATCAACAAAACGAAATCCTTTTAGACGTATTCTTTTTTCTTTTAATTCAGCTTCAAGTCTCTGATCGATTGCTCCTCCTATAATTTCAGAAATTACTAAAGATGTGTCAGGTCCAATAGGAATGCCAATAGTTTGATTTTCTTGAGTTGCTCTCACAAATATATCAATATCATTCCCATATAAAGATTTAAATAAATTTTTATTACTCAAGCTTGCTTTAGACAACTCTTTACTGTGTAATGCCCATGGAATAATATGTGTATAGATTGTAGGATAAAATCTAGAAATGTCAGCTTTCAGTAAATATCTAGAATCAGTAAAATACAAAATACTATGTTTAGATATATCTGATAAATTTATTTTCCTAGAGAATGTTCTAAGTTCTCTCAAAGCATTCGATGATAAGAATTCATTCACTATAGGTTTACTTAATGAAATAGTTGATCGTTGAATAAATCCCTCAATTTCTTTCCAATTTTTTATAATTGATTCTGATAATTTTAATTGATGATATGGATTAGGTATACCTAAAGTCCTTCTAACATGCTTTACTTTTGGAATACTATAACTACAATATTTGCTTGACTGCTCACCTTTAAAACTTTTAATAAAATTTGATAATTTTTCCGCTTTTTCAGCAAGTTTTTTTGTTGTAATAGCGGGTATTACTTCATAAGGTAAGTAACCTTTGGCAATTAAATTTTCTAGAGTCAAATTATTAATCGTTAAATCAAATGGAATCTCAAAATGCTCCATAATATTCCTCCTAGAATTATTATTAACATTTTATTTCTGTTTTGAAAGTTGGTAAAATTCTTTCAGTTTTTTTATATCCAGTGTCTTACCATCTACATTTCTATGTAACATTGCATGACAATTTGGACATACACAAACTAAATCCTTTTTATAATCTACTTTGTATCTTCCTCCTACTTCATGTAGTGGAACAATGTGATGTACATGAATGAAGCCTTTACCAATTTCTCCATAAACCTCTTCAAAATTCATATCGCAAACAGCACAATTCAAACCATTTTCTTCAATACATTTCTGCCTCGCTACAGAACTACGTTCGTATTTATTAACCGAAATCAAGTGTCTATGTCCCTCTTCTAATGAATGTCTTATTTCTTCTGGAAATACACCCTCTGAATAGTAATCATTAAAATATTTTTCTAAATATTCTTCCAGTCCCTCCTTTACCTTCATTGGACTTTGAGGCGCAGCTTTTAATCCATTCTTTTTCAATTCGTAAAGCGAAAGCCTTTCGCTGTCCATACGTTCAATTAATCTCAGTCGAGCATATTCTCCTGATAGAGAATTTTGATAATCTTCAAAATTATTCCAGTATTCTCTATCATCTGTTATTTCATTTGATTTCATATTGGTTTTCTCTACCACTGTTTTAAACATCACTTTCTGATATGGAATAGTAGCATAAATATAGATTATATCTCCTATTTTATAATTTACTTTTTGACGCCAATCTATGTATCCAAAGTTATCAAAAGCGTCTACGTGATTATAAATTTTAGCATTAGCCGGAATTAACCATTTCATTTAAAATACCCCTTTTTTAACCATATTATACTATATATTAATAATATGATTAAATAATTTTAGGATCTATGCTTCTTTTAATTATTGATAATTTTGTTGTATAAATTATTTTTAATTATAAAAAGTAAATTCGTCATTTAATGGTAATATTCTCTAATGGCTCCTATGAAAAAGCTCCGTAAACTCTCATAAATATATTCATAGCTCTAAATTAGGAGTAATTTATTTTCTATTTACCACAGAAAAGACCTTCTAATATTTTATTAGAAGGTCTTTAAAACTTTTAATGTATCTAATTCTTTATAGAAATAACAAAAGATATTTAAGAAGCGCTGAACTTTAATTTAGTATAAATAGTTTTTTATCATTTGGCCAATTCAGAGAGTTGAGCAGGTGTTAGACTGCCTTTGTAAATACGTAACTCATCCATCTGCCCTTTGAAAGGAGTATCCCAGTAGTTCACACCTAGACCGAAGCTAGCGTTACCACCTGTAAAAATATCCGGGAAGTTCGTCCCGCTAAACTGCTGGACGCCATTCACATAGATCGTTAAGCTACCTTCATCGACAGAAAAAGCCAGATGCGTCCATTGATTCGCTGGAATCGTCACGCCCGTCACTCCGTCATACCACGCTGTGCCCGACCAGACCATCGCCTTGTCTGCTGTCGCACCACGCGGAATTAAGCTTACCCAGTGATCGGTATCTTTCGCCCCGAAAAAGGCAGGTGAGTAGGTTGTCAATTGATCTGGCTTCACCCATACCGCAACCGAATACGAATTGTTAGAGATCAATCCTTGTGGCAAACGAATACCAGATGTCCCGTTGAAAACAGCTGATTGTCCACTGACTCCAGTACCATACGTAATTGTTCCCACTGTAGAGTCTAAGCGATCTCCAGTCACTGTTCCTTGTCCAAATGTTGCTGTTGTATCTTTTAAATTATGTTCAAAACTGTATTGCGCTGTTAATGTAGCTTCTACAAAAGGTTGTACGGTTACCTGAAATACTTTAGTTTGTTTGATGCTACCTTTGCTAATAGAAGCAGTCAGTGTAACATTCGCTGGTGCTTGTCCTGCTTGTGGACGAGTGACTACACCTGTATTACTAACAACTGCTGGATTGGAACTTGTCCAGACTACCGATGTGCCACGACTCGCTACAGTCGGCAATTGTACATTGCTGATTATATTGGATACATCACCTAGACTTAGATCACTATACACATCTGCGACCACTTGCTTATCCGATTCCTCAACGAGACGACTCCCCCAACCCATTGTTCCATTGGTCGATAAGGCTGTGAATGTCATATTGTACTGCTTGGTCACTGGATTCCAATCTTTCACAAATACACCTGTATACTTCACACCGCCAATTGTGAGTATAGCATCTGCTGTGCCTTTTTTCTGCCATGTTCCTTGCAGTTCGCCCGAGATCGTACGATCTTTGTTGAGACGAATATATTGTGTATTTTTGATCGCCGCAGAAGAATCATTCCCATGATCGATAAATTGATAGTCGCCTACAACCATCTCTTCACTTACTTTAGCTAACGTCTCACCTGCATACCGGTAAGGAGATACAACAGGCCAGCCTTCTTTATTGATATACATCTGGTGAATACGAAGTTCATGCTCTTCACCTCTCGCCGGGAAACGGGTATGGAAGACAAGGAATGTCTGCCCTGTTTTATCATCCGTGTAGACCGAGTTATGACCTGGAGAAACATAGCCGAAGTTTTCTCCATACCCGGGATCGCCTACTTTGCTATCCCATAAATAATTACCGATTAGCTTATTACCATAGGTCACATTAGACGTTTGCGCAGGCCATGTGGCTTGTTGCCCTTTCGCATCTTGATAGGGACCATCTGGCTTGGTCGCGCGGAAGACACGCATATTGTATCCACCATTTGCAGCCAATCCGCCATACGTCATATACAGATAGTAGTATCCACTTTCTTTGTTGTATTGAATATAAGGCCCTTCACCAGACTGACCGTAACCGCCAGCAACTTTGGTGCCGAAATAACGATCAATCAAGCGTCCATCTTTGGTTTGCCCATCTTTGCCCGGATAGATCGGTTTGCCTGTTTTGGCATCGATTTCTAATACAAAAATACCGCCAGACCATGAACCATAAGTCATCCATAGCTTACCTTTCGTATCCGAAAATATCGTTGGATCTATCGCATTAGGATAGTTCTGATTCGCATAGGTTCCGTCTGCATTGAACCATGCTGAACTTTCACCACTTAATTTTTTCTGATTGATCAACGTCTGTATATTGGTGTTCGTCCATTTTTTATCAACTGTACTGTTGTTGTCGAATGCTTTCTCTTTGGTAAATCCAGAATAGATCATTGTATCGACATACGTATAAGGTCCTTCTATTTTTTGAGATACCGCCATACCGATGGCAGAGCGAATATAGGTAGAAGATGTGCAGTAATAGATAGTATATGCACCTTTGGTTCCATCTGCATTCACATATTTAGGATTCCAGATCACATCTGGCGCCCAGACCGAGAATCCGCCTTTGCTATCTGCATCATTTTCACCTGCCCATTTGAATGAACCGGCTAGATTTTTGGAAAGATCGCCATAGATCGTATTTCCCGGAGTAGTGTAACCGTTTGCAAATGAAGTCCAATTCATTAGGTCTTGTGATTTAGCAGCCGAAATATGGGAACCGAATACATAGAACGTTCCACCGGCTTTGATAATCGAAGGATCATGTACCGATACATTGGAAAATGTAGGGCTAGTGACAGCTTGCTTCAACTCATATTCTTCTGCATGAGATGTAGTTCCTCCAAAACCAATCGCAGGAATCGTTAATGAGATCATCAATGTCAGTGCAGTTGCTTTTTGAATCCAACCTTTATTCATTACTTGTGCCCCTTCCGCATAATAAAGATGAGAGCGGACCATAGTCATCCGCTCTTTGTGACTAAAATAAGAATAGAAATGAATGATTACGACTGTATATCCAATACCAGCACATTCACAGAATTTGCAGACAATGGAACGACTAACGATTGATCCTCGATCTGTAGCTGTTGTTCTTGAGGTACCACTTTTTCGTCGTTCTTTTTGTTTACATTGGGAACATGTACAAGCTCAGTATCACCAGTTAATGTGATGAATTGGGCTGTTGGTGAGACGTTTAATGCTTGCAGGTTGATGCGTGTAGCTTTGTCAGCATCATCGGCATTTACTAATTTGATATAGATATGCTTCTCGTCTTTGGTAACGGAGTGGAATACTTCACGGTTGTAGGCTTCTAGCTTGTAATCGTGTACTTTACTTGTTGTCTGACCGTCTGTATAGAAGCAAATTAAGCGATTGCCTGTATCCCCACCATAATTAACTGTAATCGTATACAGTGTATGGTTAGTGATCGGTTCATAGCTAGCTGCTCTTAGATTACCTGCGGCTGTACTGGTCGAATAATCACCTAATGTATAGCTTTCTACGCCTTGCTTATGCACTTTAACACCTGTGGCCTGACCGTCATAACCAATCGCATACTCGATCACATCTTTGTTCTCCGCAGAGATATCAGTCAGACCTGCACCAATGTAAAATCCATCTGTACCGGATACTCTAGAAGCCACCACCTCCACTGTGTAATCTGTCCACTCTTCATTGATAATATAAAGTCCATTAAGCCCACTTGCTTGTGCTTTCAAAATTAATCCTTGTGCTGGATCGATCGTGTAGCCTACAGAACCCGGAATGTCTTGCCAGATCGGTTGTAACTCTTGTGTGAAATCTTGTTCCAGCAGTACAGAATGATCTTTATTCGATATCACTTTGACACGGCTAACGATCATCTCAGCATTTCCAGTCGCAATCTCGATCCCACCACGCGGAATCCATTCGATCGCTTTTCCATTTTTATAAGTTGAAAAGGAAGTTCCCAGTACTTTCGTTCCCAGATATTTCGCATACAAATGCTGTACATAATAGTTCGGAGTGAACCAGACACTTTCATCATCGAACCAGATACAATCCGGTGTCCAGCGGTATGTTCCATCGGTTAATACTTTGTTAAATAGTGGTGCATAAGCGGCTAGACGAACTACATCTGCATTATTTTCAAAACCAGTGATCACGGCGGCTTCGGCTACAGCGCCTGCAAGTGTGTTTTTATCGGTAGATGCATATTCACCGACAAATACTTTGGACGATTGTTGCCAGTCGATACTGCCATCTGGATGATACGCTCGATAGTAATAGTTGTAACGGTCTGCATTACTGAGTAAGTATTCATTGGAACGGTAATAATGCTCATCGGCAATCGTATCCATATAATTGGATTGATCTTTATACCATGTGACAGTTTCTTCGGTTACTTTCTCCCCATCGGCAAAAGCCACTTCTGCTGACCCTTCCATATTGCCACTCAAAAATTTCCAGCCTTGTTGGTAGGCATCATCATCTGCTTGCGCTCCAACGGTTGAGATAATATGCAGTTCATGATTCGGATAATGCTTCTCCATGTACTGATCAATCGCGACCTTAAACACTTCAAAGTTAGCAAAAAACTCTACACCCCAGTTTTCATTACCAACGCCTAGATAACGAAGATCGAATGGTGCTTCATGTCCCATATGACGACGCATGGCTGCCCATTTATTATTTTCAAAATCCATACTAATCGCAAAGTCGATCAGATCGGTAAAGTTCTTAATAAAGTAATCCCGTAATTCCCCACCTGCTGGATGCGCATAATCAGAGCGTGCCTGACACAATACACCACATGCCATGACAGGAAGAGGCACAGCATTCAAGTCTTCAGCTAATTGGAAATATTCCATATAACCGAGACCCATCGTCATCATATAGCCCCAGACGTTAAAGTTTTCTTTGCGTAATTCAATATCTCCGATTGAGTCTTTCCAGTCGTATACATTTTCCCAGATAAATGAACCTTCCGAGATACAACCACCCGGAAAACGTAAAAACTTGGGATGCATTTCAACCAGTGCGTTAACCAGATCTTTACGCAAACGGTAATTCGGATTGCCTGTATAGTTAGCATGAGCAGAAGACGATGACACTTCTTCTGTCGCTCCCCATACATCGAACGGCATCAAGGAGACCATATCAATAGAGATTTCGCCATCAAACGTAATCGCTAACTGACCAAATGTATCTGCTGTACCTGTCAATGTAATCGGAACATCGACTCCGTATTTTTTCCATGTGTGATTGCCTTCAATCGGTATCGTAATTGGCTCGCTGATGCTATCATGCTCAGCAGATTGTAGTTGGATCGTGATGCTTCCAGCAGATTCCGCTTTTGCCCAAATCGTGAAGTTATACTGCGCTCCTGTACGAATCGCCATCGCACAATTATGATTGGTATCGCCAAATCCTCGATTATAAATCGTTGCTTCATCCGCTACTGTCACATAATAAGAGTTCACTTCTGGATCTTGTACGCCAAAGTGTTCATTTAACCCACCACTGGATTGTGGAGTCATCTGCTCTGTATCTCCAAACCATGCAAATAACGGCTCACGGTTACGTCCAGTCGAACATCCACATTCACCAGAAGCATGAGAATAGGTATCAAATGCAAACGATTCAAACGAACGATTTTGTATCAATTCTGCATAGATTCCGCCATCGGCTGCATTATTAATATCTTCATAAAATAAACCGTACATCACTTCACTAACATCCAATACTTCCTGATCGCCATGAATAGTTAGCGTATACGGTGGCAAATGAGCAGGTAATACAGACACGTGGTAACTCTTTTCAAGTCTAGTCGTGCCTCTAGTCAATACAGCTGTTAATGTAACTGCTTGTGGCTCAGTAACTTGTCCCATCTGTCCTTGATCCGATAACCATGCTGGTTGATTGGAAGTCCATGCTACATTTACCCGTCCACCCATCAATTCCTGTGGTAATGCAATATCTTTGGTAATAATCGTTGTGGGGAAAGACAAATATTTATCTCGTGCTAGTCCAATAATCTCTTCATCGGTTAATGAATCGCACATCACTTCTATAATCTCATCCGCAGATAATCCTGCTTCATAGACACGGAAATCAGCTAGCGAACCTACAAAATCATCATCCGCGACAAACTGAGAACGTCCGATATAATTTGCATTCTTGGTGGTCTGTTCTGCAAATGCTTGGAAAAAGTGACGCAAGCGTGCATAGTTACCGCTAGACGTCTGGCTAATCGATCCATCGGCAAGTACTTCACCATTTACATAGACCACAGGGCCGGCGCTACTGAGCGTTCCACCTTCTGTTCCTTTGACAGATAAAGCCACATGCATCCATTCATCTCGTACAAATCCTTTACCCGGATCTATCGCTAGATCGCCATCAGCAGTCAGCGTTCCACGCATCTGACGTGTCATAAATAAAGACGGACTTCCTTCTCCATTACCAAAATCAAAAAGGCGCTCCCATATACTCACGCCCATGCCCAAATTCACCCATGTTGTGATTGTTATTCCATTGTTATCGCTTACATTTTGAAGTGCGTGAACAGGAAGTTGAATAAATGAACTACCATTTCGTCCTCCTGCAAACGTAACTGCATGTCTACCAAAGACTTCAGAGATTACAGGCTTGATCGTGCCTGCGACGATCCCATCATTTCCTTTACCTGAAGAATCTTGCTCAATATGTTCTGGATTATCAAACTTATAATGTACGATGAGTTGATCTTGTAGTTGAGTCATGATTATTCTCCTATCTACTCTCTATAGTTAATATAAATATTAATAAATTAATATAATTGCATATTATATAGCCATATTACTCTACTATGGCTATACTTTTCAATGCTTAATTTTGAAATTAGTGGAAAATAGGTAGAAACGGATGTCGATTTTTAGAAAAAGGATAGCAAAAACCACTAGCCCTTTGCTCACTAGTGGTTTTGTTATCTTTCATTTTATGAAGAATACTTATACTTTTCTCAATTCCAAATGCTTCACTTCAATCCCTGGCTTCACAAATTCAAACTTCAATTCGTATACTCCAGCTTCTAATTCCACTTTCACTAACTTCTGTGTAACCCACTTGCCTTCTGTTCCATTCGTCTGGATCGTGGTCACAAGCTGATCATTGAACGTTAAGTTACAAGCACTTTGCGCCAGATCATTGTCAGGTGACATGACATAAGCGAACAATCGGTACATTCCGCTTTCTTTGACTTCGATAAATGTAGATTCATCGGTATCCAGTGGAATCGGTTGGTTAGGTGTTACTTTTTGTGCTTGTTCTGCGGATAAGCCTGCATTGCCTTTAAATAGATCAATACTTTCAACAAAAGCTTCTTTACGGGCAAACACAGGCGCTTGCATAATAAATTCACAAATATTAATCGCACAACGTTGTAACTCGCCTACGGTTAAAGATCCGTTCGCTAATGATTCGATCGTGTTATCGCCCCAAGCATTGGTTTCTGCTCCATAGTTAGGCACAACCATATACAGATCATTTTGCGCACGTACCATAGCGTTCATGTTTTTGCGATCAGCAGGACCGGCTTCTGCCGTATCATTCATAATCGCCCACCAGTCGGTCATCACGATACCGTTAAAGCCCCATTCACCGCGTAGAATCGTTGTATTCAGATCATAATTGGAAGCCGCCCAATGGCTATTAATCGGATTGTATGAAGTCATGACCGAGTTCGCTCCACCTTGCTTCACAGCAATCTCGAATCCTTTTAAATAAATCTGGCGAAGCGCACGCTCAGAAACGACAGCATCGACTTTACTACGATGTTTCTCCTGATTATTACAAGCAAAATGCTTCAGTGTCGCATTCGAACCGCCTTTCATAATTCCACGCGTACAAGCCGCTGCGAACACACCTGAGATCAACGGATCTTCTGAAAAATACTCAAAGTTACGTCCATTTAACGGGCTACGACGGATATTAAGTCCCGGTCCAAGTAAGGCATCAATATGGTTAATCAGCATTTCCTGACCTTCCATCACATACAATTCTTCAACCAGTTCACTATTCCATGTTGCTGCAAGCAGTGTTCCAATCGACACCTGTGTAGATTGCTCTCCGCTATCCATACGAATCCCAGACGGACCATCTGCTGTACATGCGACTGGAATGCCATAGCCAAATAGATTGTCACTCACGCCGCCAAAAGCAGACGCTGTCCCTGATGTTACCAATGGACTACTCATCCCTTCTCCGCGGACTAGAGCAGCCAAGTCTTCGTTATTCAATTGAGCTACAAATTCTTCGATACTGACTTTTCCATCGGCTACGTCTTTCAACTTATGCCCTTTATCTCCTGTTTGTGCTAATGTCTCAGGAAGGTTTTGCTGAATGCGTTCTTTGAGCGAAATCTGGCGTGTTGGAGCTTCGACAGAACTAAGTTCATACGTGCCATCCTCTTTGCGAGTGCCCGGTTTGACCCGATTAAAGCTTTCAATAGGAGTCATCGCTTCTGCACATTGCTCCACCACATGCAACTGTTCCAGTACATAACCACTTTGTCCATTTACCTGTACAGGCTGTACCTTTTTCACACTGGTTCCTACATGGAAAATATACGTCCCACTTTCCAGAACATAAGCAGAACGGTGCCCTGTTACTCCGCTATCATCGTAGGAAGCCAAAGAAGACATAGAGAACGTAATCGTTAATGTTTCTGCTTCTCCCGGTTGTAACAGCTTCGTTTTGCCGAATCCTGCTAACACTTTCACAGGTTGACCCAGTTCTCCTTGAGGTGCTTCTACATAGACCTGTACCACTTCTTTACCTGCAAAAGTAGACCCGCTATTCTGCACATTGACCGTGAACTCAATATGTTCTTCTCCATCTTTGGAGATCACTTTAGCTTCTTGAGCGTCGATCGTAAAGTCTGTATAAGATATGCCGTATCCAAATTCAAACTGTACTTTCTCCGGGCAAAACGTTTCAAAATAGCGATAACCTACATAAATATCTTCTTCATATACACTTTTAAATTCATTACCATAATTACGTGTAGACGGGTAATCTGCAATCGAATAAGCAATCGTATCGGTTAACTTACCACTAGGTGTCACTTCACCGACAAGCACATCTGCAATCGCGTTACCGCCTTCCATTCCGCCATGCCATGCGTAGATGACACTGCTGATCGGGTGTATGTATCCTGTATCATTAATCCAGCTCATATCTACAATATTGGATACATTCAAGATCACAACCGTCTGGTCAAAATGAGCAGTTACATGTTGCAACATGGATTGTTCCTCAATCGTTAACTTATAACTTCCCGGCTCATCTGCATTATCCTGATCTTCCCCAGCAGTACGTCCGATGATCATAATCGCTTTGTCCGAATGTTTACGTGCTTCGGCGACCAATTCATCTGTCAACGGCATTTCTTTCTGGAACCAAGGCTCTGCTGCCCAGCCACCACCACCGTTATCAAACGGATTTTCTTCGATCCACTTTTCATAGACAGATGCTAATTGTTCGTTGACTGTAATATCTGCTTTACTGCGTAATCCATCTAACAGATTAGTCGTATACGCTACATGTACACTACCACCAGAACCTGTACCACTGCGATAATAATTGACCTGTGTACGTCCAAATATTGAAACGCTTTCTTTTTTCTGAATTGGAAGAACCTGACCGTCATTTTTCAATAATACTGCACCTTCGGCAGCTACTTTACGACTAAATTCTGCAAATCCTTTCAATGGAACGCCTATCGTTGATGTACTCAAATGTATCGCCTCCTGATTAGTTGATCTATCTATATTATGTACTTCATCTTGTGCAAAAGCAAAACGTAGAGCAAGTGTACATAATGAACAAAAACCAACTTTGCTGATTAAAATTAGTTCTTTACGATAAGTGGAACATGATATCAAAAAATCACATCGATCTTAAGCTTCCCGACCATATATTTCAAACTGTGTCAAAGCTGGAAAAGGAGAAGGATCATCAGATTGGATTAACTCGCTCAATGTAACCCATTCTACTGCTTTTTCTTGGATCGAAATGATTTGCGGTTGATGCGTCTTCACCAGAATCACTTGCTCTGAACTTCCATCCGAATACGTCAACGTCACTCGCTCCCAATAATTATCATGCGGAAAGTCTGCCCGTAACGTTAATACCAACTGATCAATCCATACTTTACGCCCAAAATGAATCGTAATCGCCGCATCTGCACGCTGATTAATCCCCCACGATTCATAAGGCCATTCTCCATGTGAATGGTTGGCACGATTACCATTGATTGCATTCCGCGCTGCAAAAACAGCTTCCCCACGCGTCTCTACATTTGCTGAAGCATGTGGGTAGCAGACGTTATTAGTATGTTGATCGTACGGGTTGTAAGCTAAGTTGCGATGAGCGTTAATCTCTTCCGTTGTTGCTAGACGTGCAGTCAACAGATGCATCTCACCTGTAAAAGATTTTGGTGAGTATGAAGACCTTTTTTCAGCAAAAGGGATCGGATATTGGTATTCTTCGCCTGTAAAATAAATAAAAGCTTCACCCATCGAGTCTTCTAGCTGGATGATGAGATATGTATTGGGTTTGGAGCATTTGAGGATAATGATATCTTCGGGTTGGTACGCTTGGGTGTACACGAGATGTACTTGGTTGGTGTCGGTATGAGAAGCTAAGACTTTGCCAGTGGCGCTTTGGATTTCAAGAGATAAGTTGGTCATGGGCTTTGGCTCCGTTCTATTGGTTTATTTATAGTGCTTGAACAATGTGTATCTACATTTTGAAAATTATATGTACTAGAAGTTATAGAAAACGCTATCATAATTAGACTGAAATATCTATGTTTCTCTTGAAAATTGATTGCAAAGAAATTTTTCCTGATAGATTTGAAGAAATGATATATTTAAAATACTAAAACAAAGGGTAGCAAATTTTGATTCGAAAAGATATGATGTATTCTTTTCAAATTATAATTGTATATTTTACCACCCATTGCTTCATTTTTCTTTTATTCAGACTTATTTTACATACCATTTTTCCAAATCATATATTGAAGCATATCAGAGTCGAAATGTAGTTTAGCTCCATTTTTTTCACGTGGAAAAAGGTTGATTCTCTCCATAATAAAATCTTCAATATGATCTAAAGTTAAACAAATAAATCCTGGAACATTTGATTCTCTTTTTGTTATCAAAAGCTTTCCTACTTCATGAAATTGCCCTTTTGAGACTTGATGAGATTTAAGCACTTCTGTATGTTCTATTACTTTATTTTCAGAGAAAAATCCTATTCTTTGCAAGCAATAAGATATACGTTCTTCTCTTCCAAGATATATACTTTCTAAATTGGAACGATTACCTGATTTCACCTCACACATCAGACCAATATTAGTTGAAGAGCTAAAATGACGGAAAAGATGATTATCATAATGTTGTCCACCAATCTCTTCTGATACATGTTTGGGGCGGATGGCAAGTAAATCTGCATCTGCACTCTGCTGATTACTAGGTAATCCTTGACGATGCAATACGAAGTTCGTCAGTGGAAAAAAGCCGTTGAATCTTAAATACCAATATACTAATTCTTCTGCAAAATTTTTCATTATACTCACCTTTTGTTTAAATGATGTTTAATACGACTAACAATTGTATCCAAGTCTATTTGTCTATTCGAGAAATAATAAAAAATTCCTACTAAATAAGTAAAATAAAAAAGCGATCAGTCATATTTACTGACCAATCGCTTTTCTTTGTATTATTATTTCGCCCAATACTGCTCAGCAATTTTTTGCCCTTGATTGATTTTTTTCCACTGTTCTGCTTCCGTCAATTCGTTACCACCATCGCAAGAAGCAAATCCGCATTGATGGGAAAGTAACAAACGATCTTTATCAATAATAGTAGATGCTTCATCCAACAGTCGAAGAACACGTTCTTCATCGTCTAACGTACTTGTTTTGGAGGATAGCAAGCCCAAAACAACCTCAGTGTTTGGTTTGTCTTTGAACACAGCAAGTGCTTCAAGTGAACCTGCACGCTCGTCATCCCACTCCAAGAAGAAGCGATCATACTTGAGTTGCTTCAAGAACAAGTTCGCAATCTTCACATACGAACCGCCGCCCATATTACGAGAATCATAGTTACCACGGCAGTTATGTGTCCACATTTTCAGTCCAAGACTATGACCATAGTCGATGACCGTATTGCTAATATCGATAAATTCAGTCGCAAGCGCCTGTACTTCTTCTTGGTTAATATGCTCGCCAGTATACGGAGAGTTCGGGTTATCATCTGCAAATAGTTCCCATAAGCAATCGTCGAATTGAAGGATTTTACCGCCCGCTTCTGCAAATTCTTTTACAAATTCAGTATAAGCTTTGACCAGACCTGCTTTGAGTTCTTTCGCATTTTGGTATACGGCATCAGTACCACCGATATTATCTGACCATGATAATTCACCGAAGATATGGGATGGAGACGGTACGCAAAGCTTGGTCTCACGATCACCTGCATGATCTTTTAGCTTTTTGAATACTTCGATAAAATGGTGATTTTTCCCGCCGAGTTCGCCTGTGATCCGTAGTCCGATATCTTTGCGTGTCTCGTATTTGGAACTTCCATCGGTATCGCGGAAAAAGTATCCATGATCTGCAATATAACGTTCGATCCCTTGGAAGCCCCAGACAAAGTCTAGATGCCACATGGATTTGGAATATTCACCATCTGTAATGATCGACAGATCATTTTCGATTTCTTTTTCCACAACAGACTGGATCGCCTTCGCTTCTGTCTGCTCATATCCATCGAACTCCTGATAAAATGGATAGTTAATATCATCACGATGCTCGATTTGTGTTTTATATTCTAACAACTCAGCCGGTCTCAACAAGCTACCTACGATTTGAAATTTTTCACTCATATTAAAGTCCCCCTTGGTGTTGTTCACGATTAATATTATTTGTTTATTTTAACATGAGGAGACTTTCTTGACGTAAGCTGAAAAGGTATATCTGGCTATAGTTATTAGCTATGACAAAAAGTATCTAAAAACGTATCTGTTTTAACGTGGTTTTATAATGATCCATCTTTTTCTGAAATGCACTGCGAGAATCCTTTATTAAGTGAAGATGACTTCGATCTGCAATCTCCTCAATGATCTGATCGATACTTTTATCGTCTGTTATGATTTTCTCTTCTGTAATGATATGGTCAAAAGCATACATACACGGCTCAATTCGTTCCTTCGTCCATGTTCCTCGTTCAAAACGTTTTTTGAGTCGTTTCTCAATCGTATCCTTTTCTGCATAAAGGATAAAGTGATGCACTTCTACCCCATCCCTCACTAAGCGACCAATGATTTCATCGTAATAGTGCGGATCGATCAATGTCATAGGTGCGATAATCGTACCTTCATATGTAGATGATAAATATTTCAGCATATCGTAATTAAACGAACGCCATTGAGGATGGTCTTGGAAATTAGGTTCGTGTAAAACTATAGGTATATTTTTACGAATAAAATAGCCAACATTCTCAGGATCATAAACAAATGAATTAGGCAGTCTGCGATGCAACTCATACGCACAAGTCGATTTGCCAGAACCGTAAGCGCCATTGATCCAAATAATCATTGAAACACCTCATCTTCTAAATGATGTGCCACTTTCCCCAAAATCTCTTCAAACTTCTCAGCTTCTTCTGACTCAAGCGGATCATAGAAAAATTTAATCATTTTCTCTGAAAATGCCGCTTCGATCTTCATCATATCGAATCCTTTGTCACTCAGCTCTAACGTAAATCTTCTTTTATCGTTCAGATTCTCTTTTTTAATCACATAGTCATGCTTTAACAACGTTTTGACCATTTCAACAACAGACGATTTTTTCACACTTAATCGGTTAGCGATCTCCGTAACTGTAGCTCGATTTCCATCCTTATGTAATTTATAAATAGCGATTAAATATTGGTAACTGTTGAAGGTCATCTCGCCGTACCCTGCCTTTAAAAACTCGGCGTTTAATTGGCGGTTAAAGAACTTGTAGCAGGTATCCATACTTTTAAAAATAGTCATAGGTTCTCCTTTTTGAAAATTAGTGAGTTAGGCTACCTAACATAATATATAGTTTTTAGGAATTTAGCAATAAGAAATAACTATACCCGGATAAAAATACAAAAGACCACCTAAAAGATGGTCTTTCTACTACTGGCTCACTATCTGTTTTTAAATAAAATGAACTACAAAATCCTGACTTGTTTAAAAAAGAACCATAACAAAAACCAAAAGTACTAAGGTATTAATAGGGATCATAGTCATTCCCATTTTTTTAGCTTTAGTCTGTTGTTGATAGTTATTTTTATTATACAGTGACTCTATTATAAAATTTCCTACAGTAATGACCGCAAAGACAAGGAAAAACATAGGTACATTCGTTTGGTAAAAATCAGTCAACACCAATGATAAAATAAGCAATGTCAAAGATTGCATGATCGTCATGATATAACGATTTAAAAACTCCATCCAAACTACCTCCTTATCATCAATCTGGACAGATAATACTACCCCCTACATAAATAACTCCTAATTAGAGCAAAAGTATTTAACTAGTAGTGTAATAATTTCTAATCATTTAGTAGTTAAACTTGAATTTATTTCAATTTTAGATAAAGAAAAGCATCTAGTTTAAGTTAAATACTTTCATTTATTATTTTTATCATGATAGTAATACTTCTCATTTGAATGTTTGATGATATCTCTATTTTTCATCATATTCTCTAAAGTATTAATAAT
>NZ_QGAD01000032.1:0-23676 GCF_005233705.1 Paenibacillus sp. CFBP13512
TTTTTTGAGAGTTTTTATTATTCCTCAAAAAGTTAAAATTGTAGTTGCAACTTTTGTTATTTTTTATATAGTTGTAAATTATTTTGTATATCAAAAGTATATAAATATATAACTAACTTTAAATATTTTATATATTATGTAATAAAGTTATATTTTTCTAAGATTAATATTTCAACTTATTCTGCTGTTGCACTTTTTTAATAGTAATTTTAGATAATAATTATGACTAATACGAAAATATTAATCATAATTATTATTTTATTATATAAATAAGCTAGGAGTAATTTAATGATCAATTCCACAATGCAAATTCTATTATCTACTTATAATGGTGGATTATACATAATTGAACAAATTGAAAGTATTTTAAATCAAAAAATAGATATAAATATTTTAATAAGAGATGATGGCTCCAAAGATAATACTATTAGTATTTTAGAAGATTATGTCGAACGTTATCCAGAAAAAATAAAAGTTATATACGGTAAAAATGTAGGAGTCATTGCGAGCTTTTGGCAATTGATGAAAGCAGCCGATCCTCAAGTAAATTATTTTTGCTTTTGTGATCAAGACGATGTATGGATGCCGGATAAAGCAAATCGTGCTCTTGAGCAATTAAAAATGATCGAAAATACAAATGAGTCTATACCTGCAATGATTTTTACAGCTACACAATTAACAGATAGTGAGCTCAATCCAACAGCGATTTGGCCAAGCATGCCTGAGAAAGCTCCTTCTTTTTATAATGGACTAATTCAGAATATAGCAGTAGGGGCAACGACTGCTTTTAATCAACAAGCTCGTGTGTTGCTGTTAGATACTCATTCTCCTGTAGATCAATCTTTGATTTTAATGCACGATTGGTGGATGTACATTACAATATCTTGTTTTGGAACCATTCATTTTGATCCAGAACCCTCTATTTATTACCGTCAACATGGTGGCAATGTAGTAGGTGGAGAATCTACCAAACTGCAAAAAATCAAAAAGAAATGGAACAGTTTTCGCAAACACAAAGACCAAAAATTGCTTGTACAGCAAGCTAAAGAATTTAAACGTGTTTATGGCGATCAGATCACAGATCCTCAAATGAAGCAACAACTTGAAGCATTTATTGCTCCACGTTCGACATTGATGCAACGTATTCAGTATCTACGTCAATGTCAGCTTTATCGACAATCTAGAACAGAACAATGGCTTTTCCGCTTTTTAATTATAATTGGCTATATTTAAGAAGGATGATAGAATCTATGCAGATTTATCTTTTTAAGATATAGATATGCTATAATGCCAGTAGATTTATATTTTAGTCAGGAGCGTTACCATGGACGTTAGCATTTTAATTTTAAATTATAATACTTGCCAGCTTACACTTGATTGTATTCAGTCTGTGTACCAATCGCAGACTCAATATGCATATGAGATCATTGTTATCGATAATGCTTCTAGCGATGGTTCCGCAACAGCGATTCCTGCTGCCTATCCAGAACTCAGTTTTATCGCTAATACCGATAATGTTGGATTTGCTAAAGGGAATAATCAGGGAATGAAGATTGCGCAAGGACGATATATACTACTACTTAATTCCGACACCATCGTTCAGTCTGATACTTTAGAGACGATGGTGTCTTTTATGGATGCTTATCCACGGGCAGGAGCTTCAGGCTGTAAAATTGTATTACCTGATGGATCACTCGATAAAGCATGCAAACGAGGATTCCCTACACCGGCAGCGTCATTTTATTATGCATTTGGATTTTCGAAATGGTTTCCAGATAATCCACGCTTCAATGGTTACCAACTAGGCTATCTGAATCCAGATGAGTCTTACCCGATTGATTCATTGGTAGGTGCATTTATGTTAGTTCGACGTGAAGTCATCGAACAGATCGGTGGACTGGACGAATCCTTTTTTATGTACGGAGAAGATATTGATTGGTGTTACCGCATCAAAGAAGCGGGTTGGGAAATTCATTACCGGGGAAATACACAAATTATTCATTATAAAGGTGCAAGCAGTCGTCGCAAACCTTTCAAAATCATTTATGAGTTTCATCGAGCAATGTGGCTCTTTCATCGTAAACACTATCGGCAAAAGTACTCTTTGGTTACGAACAGTGTTGTATTTATCGGTATTGGAGTCAAATTAATATTGTCACTGATAAAAAATAAATTATTACCTGCTAAAGCTACTTTATCGACAGAAGCAGAAAGGAGAACGTAAATATGATTCGTAAAAATCAACGGTTTTTAACTCGTCTGTATATTTTAGCTGATTTTTTGATCATTCAGTTTTCTTTTCTACTTGCCTGGTTTATAAAGTTTGAAAGTGGCTGGTTTGCTTATGATACTCCTATTGAATTTGGAGCTTTACCGATCGAGACATATGCTTTATGGAGTATAGTATATGGTGGTATAGCGATCTTGATTGGCGGAATGAGCACACTGTATTCACCGAAACGTAAAAAACGTTTTGCTGATGAATTACTGAAAATTTTCCAAACGCATCTTGTGAGTATTTTTGTACTATTAGGTGCCTTATTTTTTGTAAAAGAAGTCAATATTTCTCGTTCTTATTTGTTTATTTATGTGATTCTAACGTTGATGCTTATTATGGCTTATCGCTACGTGATTAAAAAAGGGCTAAAACGGGCGAGACAACGTGGATTTAATAAACAGTTTGTTTTGATCCTCGGAGCAGGTTCACTCGGTAAACGATTTTGCAATAACCTAGAGCAGTATCCAGAAATGGGTTATGAAATTGTTGGATTTTTAGATGATTATTTAGAAGATAATGAAGCTGAACCGAATAAGTACAAACCGATTTTAGGTAAAATGGATAAACTCGGTGAGATTTTGCATACGATGATGATCGATGAAGTCATTTTAGCTTTACCGTTAGATGCACATCATAAATATCCAAGCATTATTGCTGAATGTGAAAAAGCAGGCGTCCGGACTTTAATTATTCCAGATTTCTTTGATTATCTACCTGCCCGTCCATACTTTGATAACTTTGCGGGTATGCCTATGATTAATGTACGTGATATTCCACTCGATATTGCAGCGAATCGTATTTTTAAAAGATTATTCGATATTGTTTTTGCATTAATAGCGATTATTATTACATCACCAATCATGATTATTGTAGCGATTGGCGTACGAATGACTTCGCCGGGCTCTGTCATCTTTAAGCAGGAACGTGTAGGACTGAATCGTCGTAACTTTACGATGTACAAATTCCGCTCGATGCGTATTATTCCTGAAGGGCAGATTGATACAGGCTGGACTACAGCCGATGATCCACGTAAAACCAAATTTGGTGCTTTTATTCGTAAAACAAGCTTAGATGAGCTTCCTCAATTTTTTAACGTATTATTTGGAGATATGAGTGTAGTTGGACCTCGTCCAGAACGTCCATACTTTGTAGAACAATTCCGTGATGAAATTCCAAAGTATATGATCAAGCATCATGTACGTCCTGGAATCACAGGGTGGGCACAAAGCAATGGTCTACGTGGAGATACATCGATTGAAGAGCGGATCAATCATGATATTTTTTATATTGAAAATTGGTCATTATTATTTGATATCAAAATTATCTTCAAAACGATTCATAACGGTTTTGTGAATAAAAATGCTTATTAATAAGTACATCACATAGACAACGATAAGTAAGCAAGAAAAGTGTCTTGTTCCGGATATAAAGGAGCAGGGTACTTTTTTTGCATTTTATATGATTATCAATGGTAAAATAAATTTGTTCCCCTAAAATGCGAACAAAAATTGACACTTTGCATCGGCTATCATAGACTTAATTTGAAGGTTGTCCGAAGACGGAGGAATGAAGGTTGAGAGAACAAATCAAATCATGGCAACATGTATTTAAACTGGACCCAGATCGACCTATTTCGGACGATGAATTAAGACAAGTTTGTTGTTCCGGAACAGATGCTATTATGGTAGGCGGGTCGTCTGGAGTCACGTATGATAATACAGCTGATCTTGTAAAGCGCATCGGTCAATATGAAGTACCTTGTGTACTTGAAGTATCTGATTTAGAAATGGTTGTACCTGGATTCGATCTGTATATGATTCCACTGATATTAAATACTAACGATAGTCAGTGGATGATTGGTCAGCATGTAGCAGCGATTGAACAATATAGCCAACTGATCCCCTGGGACAAGCTGGTTCCTGAAGGATATATTGTGCTCAATGCTCATTCTACAGTTGCTCAGCGTACTGAAGCACTAACAGAGATAGATACCGATCGAGCAACTGCTTATGCTCAAGCAGGCGATCGTTTATTTCAGTTGCCGATTATTTATATTGAATATAGTGGGCGTTTTGGAGATATGACATTAACCGCTGAGATTCATCGATCTATACATCAAAGCCAATTATTTTATGGCGGAGGCATTAGAGATATGCATTCTGCTCGTCAAGCCAAGCAAGTATGTGATACCATTGTCGTCGGTAATATAATTTATGAAAATCTGCAAGCCGCATTAGATACTGTACAAGTTATCTCCAGATAACGAGAAGTATCCTAACTTGATCATAGATGATTTTCAACTATCATTGTTTTATTAAGAAAGGAGCATGACTTCCATATGAATACTGTGAATATACAGGAAGCAATCAATCGATTGAACCCTAGACAAAAAGAAGCCGCGCTCGCAACAGATGGACCGCTATTGATTATGGCTGGTGCAGGTAGTGGTAAAACACGCGTACTAACTCACCGGATTGCCCACATTATTGATGCACGCAAATCAGCACCATGGGGTGTACTAGCAATTACGTTTACGAATAAAGCTGCACGTGAAATGCAAGAACGTGTTTCTCGTTTGGTAGGTCCTGCTGGTCGTGAGATTTGGGTATCTACTTTTCACTCGATGTGTGTGCGTATTTTACGTAAAGATATCGAACGTATCGGATTCACATCTAACTTCTCTATCTTAGATTCTTCGGATCAATTATCTGTTATTCGCTCTTGTATGAAAGACTTGAATATTGATACCAAAAAGTTTGAACCTAAAGCAGTGCAATCTATGATGGGCACAGCCAAAAATGAATTAGTCTCTCCCGCTCAATATGAGCAAAAGATTGGTGACTATTTTGAAGGCATTGTAGCCAAAGTCTATACCAAGTATCAACAACGTCTACGTGCGAATAACTCCTTAGACTTTGATGATCTCATTATGAAGACGATTCAATTGTTTAACGAAGTTCCTGAAGTACTAGAATTTTATCAAAAGAAATTCCGCTATATTCATGTCGATGAGTATCAAGATACGAATAAGGCCCAATATATGCTTTGTAAAATGTTAGCAGAAGCTCATCACAATATTTGTGTTGTTGGAGATAGTGATCAGTCGATCTATCGCTGGCGTGGAGCAGATATCAGCAACATTTTGAATTTTGAAGAAGATTATCCAGAAGCCAAAACGATTTTGTTAGAACAGAATTATCGTTCGACTTCTAATATACTAAGTGCAGCAAATGAAGTGATTGGCAACAATACAGGACGTAAACCGAAAAAGCTATGGACAGATAAAGAAGGCGGAGCCAAAATCAAAGTATATCGTGCTGATTCTGAGCATGATGAAGGATACTTTGTCACTTCTGAGATTCATAAAAGTGTGAAAACCGGGCAACCTTATCGCAACCATGCAATTTTGTATCGTACCAATGCGCAGTCACGGGTTATAGAGGAAATTTTGATTAAATCAGATATTCCTTACCAAATCGTGGGCGGTATAAAGTTCTATGATCGTAAAGAGATTAAAGACTTACTCGGCTATTTACGTTTGCTTTCGAATCCAGATGATGATATTAGTTTAACTCGAATTATCAATGTGCCTAAGCGTGGTATTGGTGATACGACAGTAGCCAAATTAGCAGTAGCAGCGGCAGAAAAAGGCGTTTCTATTTTTAAAGTATTAGAAATAGTAGATGATCTAGGTTTTGCAGGTCGGACACGCAATATGTTGGTTGAATTTTACGATATGATTGCTTCACTTCATCAAATGGTAGAGTATTTATCGGTTACCGAATTAACGGAGAAGATTCTAGAGTTATCTGAATACCGTGTAGAACTACAACGTGAGAATACACTAGAGTCCAAGGCTCGTTTAGAAAATATAGAAGAGTTTTTATCTGTAACGATGGAATTTGAAAAAAATAACGAAGACCGTTCATTGATTTCATTTCTGACCGATCTAGCATTAATCGCAGATATTGATACGGTAGGCGATGAACCTGAAGAAGATGACGATGCTGTTGTATTGATGACGATGCATAGTGCTAAAGGTTTGGAATTCCCAACTGTATTTATTATAGGCATGGAAGAAGGCGTATTCCCGCATAGTCGAGCTTTTCAAGATAATGAAGAGTTGGAAGAAGAACGTCGTCTAGCGTATGTAGGCATTACACGAGCAGAGAAAAATCTATTCTTATCTTGCGCACAGATGCGTACTTTATTTGGACGAACCACTGCGAATCCACCTTCACGCTTTTTGGAAGAAATTCCAGAAGAGTATAAAGAAGATACAGCAGGAGCTCCTAACTATCGTCGTGGTGGAGCATCGCGCGGAGGAAGTAGTTATGGATCAGGTAACCGTAGTTTTGGAGGTAGTACGAGTAGCTTTGGTGGTAAACGCGAAAATACGGCTGCTTTTGGTAGTGGATCATCTGCACGTGCGGTACCTTCTACCAATGCACGAGTGACTGTGACGACAGGAGCTACACCTAAGCCTGTTGCTTCTGGTGGAGGTTCAGATAGCTTCCAAGCAGGTGATAAAGTATCTCATGGCAAATGGGGCATTGGCACAATCGTAGCGGTTAAAGGAACAGGCAACGATATGGAGTTACAAATTGCTTTCCCAGCGCCGACAGGACTCAAACGATTGTTAGCAGGCTTTGCTCCTATTACTAAAGTAGAATAAGGGATAAGCTATAACAAATGATTGGAATCGTGATTAGATTCACTCGATACGTATTTTCAAAACAGAACCGAATTTCTTACTGTTCGGTTCTGTTTTTTAATTTAAAATAAATATGATCTTATTGAATCCGGGAGGGTATACCACATATGGATCCGATGCATGAAATGGAAGAACTCATTACAGAGCTTAATAAATACAGCTATCACTACTATACGTTGGATGAACCTTTAGTCGATGACAAAGAATACGATGTACTGTATGACCGTTTGATCCAATTAGAAGAAGTGAGTGGAATGGTTTTACCTGACTCACCTACTCAGCGTGTGGGGGGAGAATTGTTAAAAGGATTTTTACCTCATCGTCATCTTTCACCATTATGGAGTCTGGACAAAGCTCAAAATTTAGAAAAATTAGCAAGCTGGCATACACGTGCTCGCAAATTAATTGTAGATTATAATACCAAAAATCCAGACACACCTTTGCCTGAACCATCCTATGCGATCGAACTCAAATTTGATGGTCTTACACTGAATTTAACTTATGAGAACGGTAAATTAGTTCAAGCTGCAACCCGAGGTAATGGAGTAACAGGAGAAGGTATTTTAGAACAAGTCAAAACCATTCGTTCGATTCCTTTATCGATTCCTTTTAAGGAAGGTAAGATCGAAGTGCAAGGCGAAGGCATTATGAACTTATCTGTATTAGCAGCATACAATGATAGTGCTACAGATAAAGACAAATTAAAAAATGCACGTAATGCAGCCGCAGGAGCACTTCGCAATTTAAATCCTAAAGTAACAGCAACTCGTCGGTTAAGTGCCTTTTTCTACAATATAGGTTATATGGACGGCATTCAGTTTGAAAGTCACCAAGAGATGATGCAATTTCTTAAAGACAATCATTTTAAAGTCAATCCGTATATCTTCTACTTTGAGAACTTTGACGATGTGATTGCGCAACTTGAAGATATTCAAGCACAGCGTACAGGATTAGATTACTTAATTGATGGGGCTGTCGTTAAAATTACCGATATGCGTACACGCGAAGTGCTCGGTTATACCGACAAATTCCCACGTTGGGCGATTGCGTATAAGTTTGAAGCTGAAGAAACCAGTACGATTCTAGAATCGGTTTCTTGGAATGTAGGTCGTACAGGTAAAATTACACCCCTAGCGCGTGTAGAAGCTGTTGAACTTGCAGGTGTAACCGTACAGAATTGTACGTTAAACAATATTGGAGATATCGAACGTAAAAATTTAAAATATGCTATAGGTACACGTGTCTTTATTCGCCGATCGAATGAAGTTATTCCGGAGATTCTGGGTAAAGTTACCGAAGAAAACGATGGAGAAGAAATCATTTTTCCAGATAAATGCCCTGCTTGTGGATTTCCATTAGAACAACGCGGAGCACATCTATTCTGTAACAATACTCTAGAATGTACACCACAGATTATAGCTAAGATTACACATTTCGCTTCTAGAGATGCTATGGATATCGAGACATTTAGTATCATGACCGCTCAACAGTTGCATAGCGAATTAGAAGTGAAAGAACCCGCAGACCTATATGCATTAGAATTTGAAAAATTAGTAGAGTTAGAACGTTTTGGCGAGCGCAAAGCGAAAAATTTATTGCAAGCGATCGAAGACAGTAAAACAAGAGATTTGGCATCATTCCTATATGCTTTAGGTATTCCGAATACAGGCAAATCGACAACTCGGATGTTGGCAGAACATTATCGTGATTTACACAAAGTTATGAATGCCACCGTAGAAGAGTTAATTGAATTACCGGATATCGGTAATATCGTTGCGGAAAGTATCGTTGCTTTTTTCGCCGATCCTTTTATGCAGGCAAGTATTCAGAAAATGCTAGACCGAGGCGTACAACCGCAATCTCCTGCTGAGCCAGTAGTCATTAACGCCGATTCTTATTTTGCGGGTAAAACGGTAGTTCTTACTGGTACATTACAGACGATGACTCGTGAGGATGCCGCCGCTCGCTTAGAATCTCTAGGAGCCAAGGTGACTGGTAGTGTATCCAAAAAGACAGATATTGTTATCGCAGGTGAAAAAGCAGGTAGTAAACTCACCAAAGCACAAGAGCTTGGTATTGAAGTCATTGAAGACGAAGAAGATTTAAAACGATTGTTGGAATTATAAAAAATAATTGAATCTACATGAAAACAGAAAAATGTATACCATTAAGCTTCTACCATCTATGCCTTATCAACAAAAAAGCAGTGTGTTTCTCTTTAGCTAAGAGTAAACACACTGCTTTTTTATTTATTATCATCAAATTCGATCTAAGCTTTAGGCAACCAGGCATCTTTATCATAACCACGTTGTTCCCAGTACCCTACATGATCTTCAGCAATCAGTTCAATCCGGTTGAGCCATTTTACCGATTTGTAAGCATACATCTGCGGAATAACCAATCGTACTGGCCCACCTAGATCAGCAGGAATAATATTACCATCATGCAATACCGCTACAATAATATCTTTCATCTGCGCTTGATCAAGTGTAAGAGAGTCCGTATAGACATTATCCCCTGAATAAAATTTGACCATGGTCGCAGAAGATTGAACACCTGCTGCTTTTAAAAAGTCACTTAAAGGAATACCTTCCCATGTGTTTTTATACACCGACCATCCAGTGACACAATGAAAGTCGCTCACTTGCACATCACGTTTTAATTTCAAAAATTGTTCCCAGTTCCATGTTTGAGGTTTATCGACCAATCCATCTATTTTGAAATCCCAGTTACTATTATCAAAATTAGGAATAGGTGTCACCGTATACACACGAAACTCACCTTGAGCACCACCACCGATAGGCGGAGCAGATGATTTTAGTGGTGTAGGATCAGGAATCATCTTATTTCCATTACTGGCAGCAACCTGTTCCCATGTACCTCCACTGGTCAAAGAACTTCCCAACCACCTTACAAACGTAGGCCCGATCGATACAGCGAGTCCAACACCTATAGCAGAACGCAAAAAGGTACGTCGTGTGTAAAAAGGAGAAGGAGCCGTTGGTGATGATGCAGCTACTACAGTGCCACTTTTATCCGTAATCGTTTTTTCTACAGTGACAGGTTGTTTGATCGTACGTTTTTTCGGATCTTTTAACCAAGCGGTACGTGTTAGAGAATGATAGATAATATAAGGAAGTCCCACCCAAGTCAGTAGATCATGAACAAATAAAGCCGAGTTAGCTACAGTCGGTCCTACTTGGCGTAATAACCATAATAAGATCCCTGATATAATCCAACCTACCAATAAGACCATAACTACAATAACATTGAATTTTTGCCCGGGTTTATCAGACAGCCTTTTCCAGTGCTTCGCTGCCAGAAATAAGTAATAGACTACAGGAACCAATAAAGCTAATCCTCCTATAATATGAAGCCAACGTACCCAGACTCTAACCTCACCCAGTATTTCTCGCCAAAAACCTCCGACAAGTACCAGACCTGTAACAGCTAGAAGAGCAACAAGCCAAGCATTCCAAGCATGCAACCGAATAAGCTTTTTACCAAATCCCTTTTGAACTGCTGCAATCCAGCGTCCCATGAATCTTCCTCCTTCGAAATGGATCTGCAGCGAATGAATACTATGCAGATCAACACCCTGTATTTATTTTCAGCGATCTCATTACGTCCTATCTGCATATTCGTAATAACAAGCAAAATAGTTCAAAATTCCGACTGGACGACGTCTTGCTTGTGATAGATGAACTGTATGAGAAAGGAAAGAAGAAAAAATGATATGACCGACATATTCAACAACTTTAAATACTAGATATACAAAGTTAAGCTAATATATAAAATTAATTATAAACCTTTCTAGTGGAATAAGGCGAGAAGAGAAGTGACATAAAGCATAAATAGATATCGGTTCGCTAATTTTCTTTTTTGAGCGTATAGAGTCAGTCAATTATTACATTGGCATTCAGTAGCGATTGACTTCGATACTCTCTAGGCGACATCCCTTTAATTTTTTTGAAAATTTTGGAGAACAGTAAAGGATCGATATAGCCTACTGAACGGGCAATATTACCAATCGACAGATCTGTACGGATCAGCATACTGGATGCTGTATCCATTCTGTAACGAATAAGATAATCTTGAATACTGAGCTTGGTTGTTTTTGTAAATAAGGAACATAAGTAACTTCGATTCAATCCGATAAAATGGGCAATATCTTCTACTGTAATCTTTTGAGAAAAATTCATTTCAATAAAATCTTTGACCTGCTCCACATAGATATCAGCGTTACTTCTTGTTTGCGCCATTAGCGTTTTCGGCGCATTTTCCATTAGTAGCGAAAAAATCATATATAACAATCCAGTCAATCGCGTTTCTCGGGCTGCTGGATATTCATTCGATTGAATCATCCACTGTAAATACTGATGTATTCGATCTTTGTGCTCGTAATAGACTATGGGAGAAACAAGAGTCATTCCTGCTTGTTCCAGCAGGGATTCGGCGAGCGTGCCATTGAATCCGATCCAACCGTAGGACCATGGTTCTGCTTCGTCTGCTACATAATAGGTAACTACATGGGGACAGATTAGAAAGCCTTGTCCTGAACCAATCGAATGTTGTACTCCATTCACCTCAAAAGTCCCTTTTCCCTCAAATACATAATGAAGCAGATAATGAGTTCTGACTGCCGGTCCAAACTCATGACCAGATATACAATCTTCGATCCCAAATTGGGTGAGATACAATTCGGTGTGTTGTTTGCTTCTTGGTAAATACTCGATCATTAGCGGTTCTCCTTATTTTTATAATATCTATCAAAATAACATATTTTCGAATCATCATGCCATATACGATATAGTTCGTTTCATATAACATTTTTATAGAATAATCATATTCATTGTTGCATACCAGACAATCATTAATCCATATTTTATGAACGATGGTATTACAGGTAGCATGAATATACATAATGGAATGAACAAGAAAGGGTGTTGGTCATGAGTGTAATCGTTCAGGAAGAATCTGGATTGTTTCATCTACAATCGTCCGGTATGAGTTATATGATCCAAATCGTAAATGGATATCCAGTGCATGTATACTGGGGAGCGCCATTGAAGCATCGGTCAGTGATGGAGAACCTGCTTATCCATACGTCTTCGACAACAGGGTTGGATAGACTTCCACAGGAATACCCACAGTATGGAAGTGGAGATTTTCGCAATCCAGCGTATCAGGTCGAATTAGCAGACGGAACTCGTATCACTGAGCTTCAGTACGACAGTTACCGACTGATCCAAGGAAAACCAGCACTGAGCGGACTTCCAGCAGTATATACGGAGAATGAATCGGAAGCACAGACATTAGAACTTGTTTTGAAAGATCAGTATTCCGGTCTTACAGTTGTGTTACAGTACACTATTTTTGAACAGCGAAATGTAATCATACGTGCTGCACGCTTCATCAATGAAGGAAAGGAGACACTGCGACTTCGTCGTGCTTTGAGTGCAAGTGTAGATATGTATGGTCAGGCTGAACTGGAGATGATTTACTTATCGGGTGCATGGGCAAGGGAAGGCAATATACAGCGAAGATCGCTTCGGCAAGGCGAGATTCGAATCGACAGCAAGCGTGGGATGAGCAGCCATCAGTTTAATCCGTTTGCTGCGCTTGTCACCCCGGAGACGACAGAAAATCATGGTGAAGCTTTTGGTTTCAGTCTGGTGTACAGCGGGGGATTTGAAGCCGTTGCAGAAGTCGATTCGTTTGGCTCCACAAGATTAGGTATTGGAGTAAATTCGTTTGATTTTGGATGGCAGCTGAATGCCGGAGAAGATTTTCAGACTCCTGAAACAGTGATGGTATATTCCAACCAAGGAATTGGAGAAATGTCGCGGACCTACCATCGTCTGTACCGCAGTCGATTATGCCGGGGAACATACCGTGATCGGGAACGACCGATTCTGGTCAACAACTGGGAAGCGACCTATTTTGATTTCAATGCCGAAAAACTAGTCTCCATTGCGGAGGAAGGAGCTAGACTCGGGATTGAGTTATTTGTGCTAGATGACGGTTGGTTTGGTAGACGTGACGCTGATAACTCGTCTTTGGGTGATTGGTACGAGGATCGTCGCAAACTACCTGAAGGGCTAGCTGATGTAGCGCAGCGTATTCGTGAAACAGGTCTACAATTTGGACTCTGGTTCGAGCCAGAAATGATTTCGCCGGAAAGCGAGCTGTATCGTGAACATCCTGACTGGTGCCTGCATGTTCCGGGAAGAAGACGTAGTGAAGCGAGATGGCAATTGGTACTGGATTATACACGCCCGGAAGTACGAGATTATATTTATAATTCACTTTCTACGATTTTCTCTACGGTTCCAATCTCTTATGTGAAATGGGACATGAATCGGGCCTTGACAGAGATGGGATCGGCAACATTGCCACCAGAGCGACAAGCTGAGACTGCGCATCGTTATGTACTTGGATTATATGAGCTACTAGAGCGGATAATGGTACAGTTCCCGAACATCTTGTTTGAAAGTTGCGCTAGTGGAGGTGGACGTTTTGATCCCGGAATGCTTTATTATATGCCGCAAACGTGGACTAGCGATAATACTGATGCGGTAGAACGACTCAAGATTCAATATGGCACGAGTCTTGTTTATCCAGTGAGTGCGATCGGTGCACATGTATCAGCTGTACCCAATCATCAGGTCGGACGCAGTACACCCCTTGATTTTCGAGGTAGTGTCGCTATGTCTGGCAATTTCGGGTATGAATTGGATCTCACAGCATTTACCGATGAAGAAAAGAATATCGTTCAGCGACAGGTTGCCAACTACAAAGAGATTCGCAGTCTGGTGCAGCAGGGAGATTTATATCGATTAAAGAGTCCATTTGCAGGGAACCAATCTGCGTGGATGTTCGTCTCGGAAGATAAAATGCAAGCTCTCGTCTATGCTTTTCAGGTTATGGCAATACCTAACGGACCTCAACAAATTCTGCGGTTGGATGGACTGAATCCAGAACTGGAATATGAAGTGAAATCTGATATCAATGAAGAAAGTAGTATATATGGAGGAGACCAATTGATACAGCTCGGTTTGGCTCTTCATTACGAGTCCAAAGACTATCAGAGTCGCTCTTTCACACTTCGAGCCATAGATAGGGTGCTTGAATAAGCAAGAATTGATCCAAAACAGAAAGCCCCTTTTTGTAGAAGGGGCTTTTTTTAAATATAAAGCAGGCTGGTTACTGGAGGTTAAATCATGTTTTTCGTTCGAATAATGAATGATATGAAAATAAGAAAGAAATTAGCCATTACGTTTATAACAGCAGCAGGCATCCCTCTACTATTATGCGGTCTTTTTTTGACTGCAAGATTGCGTGAAGTTGTAGTGCAAAGTACTTTGGTGCAGGTATCCAATAATGTAGATCGTGTTCAAAAGCGTACCGCAGAATTAATCAAAGTTCCATTAGATATTTCGAATCGGCTTATGAATGATAATCAGATGAAAAAAACAGCCAGTCAGACGTACAGCAGTTATACAGAAGTCATTCAGCAATATCACAACTACACGAATATTCGAGAATATATGCAGCTCTATAAAGAGATCTCGGGCATTCGAATATATGCGATCAATCCGGGAGCACTGAACAACTGGGAATTTATGCAGCCGACTCAAAAGTTACTGGATCAGATCTGGTATCAACAAGCAATAGCACAAAAAGGAGTGGTCGGTTGGAATATGATCCAAGATGAACGAACAAATGCTATGGAATTAAGTTTGATTCGCTCATTTCCTTTAGCCGCTTCAGAGCAAAAAGGAGTAATGGTGATTAACGTAAACAAACAACGATTAAGCGCCATTCTGGAACAAGAGTCTTTTCCTACATTTATTGTGGACAGTGAGAATCAACTGGTTGCTTCTAATTCTATAAAAGGGTCGGAACAAGAAGCATCGACTCTGTATAGTAGTAACGATATTTTGAGTCTTGCTGAGGGCAGTTATAATATATCACTCGATGGAAAAGACTCCAAAGTTGTAGTCGCTACCTTACAACCGAATGATAGCTGGAATAGTCTGCGGATGATCTCCGTTTTTTCAATTGCTGAGATTACTCGTGATGCCAATTATGTGATCTTTCTTGGCGCTATAGTGATTGCATCGAGTCTAATTGTTGCCACTTTTCTGACGTATGCTTCTGCTTTATTACTTTCCAGAAGACTTCAACGACTCAGCCATCATGTAGACAATGTTCGTTCTGGTTCGTGGAAAACCTTTTTACATATAGATGGCAATGATGAAATCGGAGTGCTGTCTCGCCAGTTCAATGCACTGGTGAAAGACATTGACAGATTATTTCATGAAGTCCAGACAACCAATCGAGAGAAAAGCCTGATAGAACAAAGACAAAATGAAATGAAATTTAAAATGCTAGCGAGTCAGATTAATCCTCACTTTCTATTCAATGCGCTGGAGTCGATTCGGATGGAAGCCCATATTCGCCAGCAGGATGATATTGCCCAAGTCGTATGGTTACTCAGTACGTTGTTGCGTAGTAGTCTTGAGACCAATAGCGATATGATCTTGCTGGAAACAGAACTGAAGTATGTTCAAGGTTATTTAGATATTCAAAAGTTCAGATATGAAGATCGTTTGCAGTATCAGCTAACGATAGAACCCGAAATCCAAAAGATCCGTGTGCCTCCCTTAATTATTCAGCCATTGGTGGAAAATGCGATTATTCATGGTTTGGATCATCGTGCAGAAGGTGGACAGATTAGAGTAGAGGTCACGCAGATCATAGGAGGAGCTCAAATTCAGGTGAGCGATAATGGTACCGGCTTTTCAGCCGAGCGACTGGAAAGTGTACAACAAGAGCTTGCTTCTCCGGCCAATGATTCAAAAGAACAGCGGATTGGTCTTCGTAATGTAAATGATCGGCTTGTGTTGTTGTATGGTCAAGCAAGCATTTTGCATATTAAGAGTAGCTACGGAAGCGGAACGACTATCACATTTATTGTACCGGGAGGCGATGATATTGATTAAAGTTCTTATTGTAGATGATGAACCGAAGTTGCGACAGGGGCTTCAAACATTAATTCCATGGAAGAAATTAGGCTTTGAAGTGATTGCAGTAGCGGCGAATGGAGAAGAAGCACTTAGGATCATTGCTCAAAAGCAGCCGGATATTGCACTTGTTGATATTCGAATGTCACTTATGGATGGTCTACAGTTACTTCAAGCTGTATCTTCGGAGGGATATCGTCTACACGTTATCATCTTGAGTGGCTATGCCGATTTTGAGTATGCCAAACAGGCGATCAAATACGGTGTTGATGGTTATCTTCTCAAGCCAGTAGATATTCAGGAGATGACCCATACGCTGGAACGCATTCGTGAACAGATAGAGCAGGAACAACGTCAGAAAGAACAGGAACGAATAACAAAGGCAGATCAGACTTGGCTGCTTCATCGTTTGCTTGTTCCACAGCATACAGAAGATTCTATAGTTTTGCGAAATATAGCACTAGATGCCGGAATGTTTTGGGAGAGTTATGAGATTGTTATTGTACGTCCACAAAATGCCAATGTGGATCTTTCGGATAAATTACATACATTCCTAAATAAGTTAAAGCCATGTCTAGAATATGACGGTAACGGAGTAGTTACTGTCTTTTCATCCTATATCGTTATATTTCTCAATCAACCGCTACGTGGTACAAAGTCTCGCCAGAAATATTATCAATGGCTTAAACAGACACTCGGGAGCAGTGAATTTATTGCTGCCACAGGTGGAGCTGTATCAACACCCGAGAAGATACATATGTCTTTTGCAGAAGCTGAATCTGCTTTAAAACAGGCATTTTTTCACGAAAAAGAAGAATCAGTAAGAGTGAGCTCTGCAAATTGTCTGGTACCGAATGCTATGGATACAAGGAATAGCCTTCCAGATGAAATGATGGGAGAGTTTACTCTGCGCTTATATTACAGTTTGGACACAGGCAATCACAAGATGATCCGACCGCTATTGGAGCAAGCTCTGTCTTTTTTTCTTGCTCAAAAGTATGACGAAACCCATATTAAAGAATCCTTTTTCTATCTATGCCATGCAGTGGTACACAAACTGAACATACATTCCTATACACACTGGAAAGATACAGAGAAGATTTCACATTTTTTAAAAGGAATTTTTGCATATGAGTATCTGACTGATCTTTTAGCAGAAATCCACTCTTTTCTGACGATGCTCGCCAAAGATACAGCACCAGAAGGTAAAGAAAAAGAATTAAAAATGATGATTAGCATTATTCATAATCATTACAGTGACCCGCTGAAGTTGGAGACACTGGCAGGAACACTGAATTACAGTACAGCTCATTTGGGTCAGATCTTCAAGAATAAAACAGGGGAATACTTTAATACTTATCTAGACAAAATCCGTATTCAAAAAGCCAAGGAATTATTAAATCAAGGAATGAGAGTCTATGAAGTCTCAGAAAAGGTCGGCTATACAAGTGTTAATTATTTTTATAGCAAATTCAAAAAGTATGAAGGGTGCTCACCTTCGGATTTTAAAATCCATAATTTGTAGATGCTTTTCACCGAAATTCGTTGTATGTCGGCTTGCTGTTCTCTGATTTAAGATAAAAGTCAGAGAGGAGGGGGAATATGAGCAAACGGATATTAGAAAAGGAAAGCGTATACAAAAAAGCAAGCCCAATCAGAAAAGGTAAATGGAAAGAATGGCATAATCAAAGATATTTGTACTACATGTCTATTCCATTTGTACTTTGGGTGTTTGTGTTTCAGTATTTTCCTTTGTGGGGTTGGACGATGGCTTTTCAAAAGTATAGACCAGGGTTAGGTTTTTTTGAACAGAAGTGGGTAGGTTTGGAACACTTTCGCACTTTGTTTCAAGATGACCACTTCTATCAGGTTCTTCGTAACACACTGGCAATGAGTTTCATGGGGCTGGTGGCAGGATTTGTAGTACCAGTCATTTTTGCCTTAATACTTAATGAAGTCCGCATTGGGGTAATGAAGCGATTTGTACAGACCGTATCTTATCTGCCTCACTTTGTATCATGGGTAGTTGCAGCAGGGATTGTTACCAAAATGCTGTCCACAGATGGTGGTGTTGTAAACAGTATATTGCTAGGTCTCAATCTGGTCGATCAGCCGATTCCGTTTATGTCTCAAGGACATTGGTTTTGGTATATCGTCACCAGTGCAGATATTTGGAAAGAAACGGGTTGGAACGCCATTATTTATTTGGCTGCTATTTCAAGCATTGGTCCCGAACTATATGAAGCTGCACGAGTAGATGGTGCCAGCCGTCTAAAACAAATGTGGCATATTACACTACCGGGCATCCGACCGACCATTATTGTGCTTCTCATTATGTCTATTGGTCACCTGCTAGGTAATGGCTTTGAAAAGCAATTTCTGCTAGGTAATCATATGGTCATTGATTATTCTGAAGTTCTTGATTTGTATGCGCTTAATTATGGACTGTCCATGGGTCGTTATTCATTCGGTACAGCGATCAATATTTTTAACTCGGTGATTAGTCTGTTCTTGTTGTTTGCAGCGAATGGCATTTTTAAACGTGTTACTAAAGAAAGCATTATGTAAGGAGGAAGAAATGGGAACTGCCAACAGTACGACATCGGCTAGCCGTTCTAAAAATAAACTACATACCAAATCGATACAGGATCGCATTTTGGAAGTGATCGTTTATGTATCCATGATTCTGGTAACTGTGCTAACACTATATCCATTTCTTAATGTACTGGCCATTTCTCTGAATGATTCGGTTGATACCGTCAGAGGGGGAATCACAATCTGGCCAAGAGAATTTACATTGAAAAATTACGATTTGATTTTTACGTACAAAGGTTTGATTACTGGATTTCAAAACTCTGTGTTGCGAACAGTTATCGGAACCGTATTAGGGTTGTTAAGTGGATCGATGCTGGCGTTTGTACTTGCACGTAACGATTTTGGAGGAAGAAGATGGATCTCCATGTTTTTAGCAATCACTATGTATGTATCAGGTGGAATGATCCCTGGATTTATTCTGATGAAGGATCTACATTTGATTAATACGTTTGCGGTATATGTTTTACCGGGTCTAGTTAGTGCATTTAATATTTTTGTTATTCGTTCTTTTATAGATGGGTTGCCTTACGCTCTACAGGAATCTGCCAAACTGGATGGAGCCAATGACTTTGTCATCTACTGGCGTGTTATTCTTCCACTTTGCAAACCAGCACTGGCGACTGTAGCGCTCTTTTTGGCAGTAGGACAATGGAATTCCTGGTTTGATACGTATTTGTTTAACGGGTCTAATGAAACGTTGACTACTCTACAGTATGAATTAATGAAAATTTTACAGAGTACGACAACCAGTGCAACCAATTCTCAAGATGCTTCCAATATGGCTGAACGGATGGCACAGGTATCACCCGAGTCTGTCAAAATGGCAATTACTATCATCGTAACGATACCTATTTTGATTGTTTATCCTTTCTTGCAGAAATATTTTGTAAAAGGAATGACGCTTGGAGCTGTTAAAAGTTAAACCATTTATATCTGACTGCTATAGTCTCAGATCTATGATTTATCATAATGAAGGAGGAAGCTTCATGAAGTCAGGCAACAAAAAAATAGTAGCTTCTGTATTATCGCTGGTCATGATCACAGCGCTTGTAGGATGTAACAATCCTTTCGCTACAGATTCGTCTGGAGATCATCTACCTGATAGCGGAGATGGAAAGCAACCAATCACCTTTACTTATTTTTCTGAAGATTCCAGTACCAATTGGAATAATATGAATGATGAAGTCGGCAAAGTAATCAAGGCGAAAACCGGTGTTACCTTAAGCGCAGAATTTGCTGTAGGCGATCCAGTTCAAAAGCTCTCATTAATCGCAGCAACTGGTAATTATCCAGATTTGATTGCAGCGAAAGCAGATGTGGGCAAACTGGTCGATGCAGGAGCTATTCTTGATCTTACTGATCTGATCAATGAACATGCACCGAATATCAAAAAAATGCTGGGAGACAAAATCGTTCGCACCAAATACAGTCTGGATGATCAAGCAATCTATGCTGTTCCTACCTGGTCAGCTGTAGATGAGAAAAAAATCAGAGCAGACGCAGGATTTGAACTACAGCATCGTGTTGTTAAGGAAGCAGGGTATCCTGAAATCCGTACAGTACAGGATTATGAAAAAGTGATCCAGTCTTATTTATCCAAGTATCCAGTAGATGAGAACGGTAATAAGAATATCGGAATGTCACTGAATGCGGATGATTGGCATATGTATCAGGTAACTAATCTTGGATTCCAGACAACTGGAGGCCCTGATGACGGAGAATATTATATCGATCAGAAAACACATCAAGCGACCTATCATTTTCGTCGTCCGGAAGAAAAGGAATTTTTTCGCTGGTTGAACCATATGAATGCGATCGGGTTATTGGATCCAGAAAGTTTTGTTCAAAAAACCGATCAATTCAAAGCTAAAGTAGCTTCAGGAAGAATTCTAGGTCTTGCTGATCCGGAATGGGATTATGGAGATGGCCAAAATGCGCTTAGAGCAGCAAGTAAGTTTGACCAAACATATGGTCATTATCCTGTTACTATGAGCAAGGAGTATAAAGATACCAGTTTCTGGCTAGCCGGATTTGATGGTGGTTATGGTATTTCGATCTCCAGTACATGCAAAGATCCAGTACGTGCAATCAAGTTTCTTGACTTTTTAGCTTCAGAAGAAGGTCAGGTTCTAAATAACTGGGGAATTGAAGGCAAGCATTATACTGTCAAAAACGGCAAACGCTCATTTATACCAGAAGTGCAGGAGAGAGCTAATAATGATAGTGCCGCATTTCAGAAAGAGGCGGGTCTTGGTCTGTACTGGAATATGATGGTTCATTATGGAGATGGCATTAAAGATTCGACAGGCAATTACTTTACTCGCAATTATCCAGAATTACTAAGTCTCAATTACAGTAATGCTGAGAAAGAGACACTCAAAGCATACAAAGCTAAACACTGGAAAGATCTTTTTCCAACCGAAGAAGACTTCCAGCCACGAGCTTATGGAGCAGCTTACACCATATCGCTTCCTAATGATGATCCATCTATGATTTTGGGAGCGAAGATGAAAGATATTACATGGAAGTATATCCCGGAAGCTGTGATGTCCAAACCGGAAGATTTTGACCGGATTTGGGATGCCTACATGGCGGAATTAGAAAAAGACGGCGTTCAGGAAATGGAAAAAATATATACACAGCATATTCAGGATCGTATTAAGTTATGGTCAACACAATGATTAGCATAGTAGAGTAAGTGATTTTTCTCAAAAAGATGTATAGCTAGATATAAGTTAAATGGACGGCTTGTTCAATATTCGATTATACAAGCCGTCCATTTTTATCACTTTATTGTAAACGATTACAAAATAATTCTTTCTACTACATCCAAATCAAAAATGAGAGTGAGGAAGATTAAGTGAAAAAAACAGGCATTGTCTTGATGGTTATTATCATGTTTGTTTCTCTAATTCCATTATCATCAGCAAAGGGAAAAGCAGAAATCTATGAAGCAGAGAATGGATTATTGCAGGGAGTCAATGAAGCTTCTACCGTAACGGGTTATTCAGGAGATGGATATGTAACAGGATTTGATGAAGAGGGCGATGCGCTAACCATAACTGTTGATCCTGCAAAAGAAGGTCTTTATCAAATTAACATACGGTATAACGCGCCCAATGGACCTAAACAAGCAAATCTGTTCGTTAACGATATCTCGGTCGGAACTGTTGATTTTACGCCAACCCATGGTTTCACAGAAATGGCTGCTACAAAAGCAATACTCAAAAAAGGAGCCAATACCATTCGAATCGATAAAGGCTGGGGATATTATGATATCGATTACTTCTCCATCCAAAAAGTAACCAAAGAGCCTGTTCATTCGATTTCCAAAACGTTGGTTAATCCTAAAGCATCACCAGCAGCAAAGTCGCTTATGAGCTATCTCGTCGATAACTACGGTCATAAAATCCTTTCGGGACAACAAGACTATTCCAATATAGATTGGCTCCAGACTCATCTAGGCAAGAAGCCGGCTGTTGTTGACTTTGATCTGATGGACTACTCGCCATCACGTGTAGAGTACGGCGCAGCTACTACCGAAACGGAAAAAGCAATCGACTGGGATCAACAGGGAGGCATTGTTGCTTTCGTCTGGCACTGGAATGCTCCGAAAGACCTCATTAACCAACCAGGAAAAGAATGGTGGAGAGGATTTTATACCGATTCCACAACCTTTGATCTTCAATATGCTTTATCACATCCCGATTCTGAGGAGTACAGGTTACTGCTAAGAGATATAGATGCTATCGCTACGCAGTTAAAAAAATTGCAGGATGCAAATATTCCAGTACTTTTCCGTCCTTTGCATGAAGCAGAAGGAGAATGGTTCTGGTGGGGAGCCAAAGGTGCAACACCATGTAAAGAACTGTACAGACTTCTTTATGATCGATTAACAAATGAACACCAGTTAAATAACCTGATATGGGTGTGGAACTCGGTATCTCCTGAATGGTATCCGGGAGATGATGTTGTGGATATTGTGAGCTACGATTCTTACCCTTCAGGAGGAGATTATAACGTTCAAGTAGGCAAGTATGATCAGCTGCTTTCTCTTGTCAAAGACCGCAAGCTTATAGCAATGACAGAGAATGGTGCTATTCCGGATCCGGATTTGTTACCTATCTATCATGCAGACTGGAGCTGGTTTAGTACATGGTCAGCTCATGATGAGAAGACTAACTCATTAGATCATTTGAAAAAAGTCTATAATCATGATTACGTAGTAACTCTGGATGAATTACCAAACATCAAAACCTATCCTATAGAAAATAATGAAATTCCTTCAGCACCAACAGGATTACATGCAGAATCAGGAAATCGCAAAGCAACAATAAGTTGGAATCCTGTAAACAATGCGAACAGATATACATTACTACGTGCAGATACACAAGAAGGGTCTTACAAGCAAGTAGCCTCAAACTTAAAAGCAACTCACTATACAAACAAAGGATTGGTAAATGGCAAAACATACTATTACAAAGTGAAAGCAGTAAATAATTCGGGGACTAGCACAAATTCATCACCTATACGTGTCACCGTTCAAGCAAAGAATAAATGACAATCATAGATTAGCAAAAACTATGGTCTTAACCATAGATATATAAGAAGCGGGAAAATGACAGCATACGCTCCAAATGGTGTGCCTATATTTTCCCGCTTCGTTTGTTTCCTTTCATAGGATTGAATCATTGAGTAGTTATTCTATTAGGTTATATTATTTTCTTCCTTCTATACCCTAAAGAAACACATTCTTATTCAAACCAAATAATGAAAGAGTCACTTATCATCTATACAAGAAAAATAAAATACTAAAAGGCTTGCTTCCTTCATATAAATATGATACATTATTTAAGTCGCCTCAAAGCAATACAATATGATTTGAAAAAATAATGTTGAAAAAAAGAGTTGACAAACAAACTTAGAAAATGATATGATCTAAGAGTTCTAAAAAATACAAACGCAGCGAAACAACATACTGCAAGTTCTTTGAAAACTGAACAACGAGTGAGTAAATGAAGGTCTTAGCCGACCTTTAAAATAGAGAACTTCGGTTCTCG
>NZ_QGAD01000033.1:0-23073 GCF_005233705.1 Paenibacillus sp. CFBP13512
TCTCGGTGACAACTTTTATATCATATCATGTTTCCAACCACTTGGCAAGCACTTTTTTTGAAGTGTTTTTTTAAAGTTGTTTTCGTATGATATTTTGTGAATGTTGTCGTTCGTTCGTGACAACTTTTATAATATATCATGGCTGAATTTATTTAGCAAGCATTATTTTATATTTTTTGATTTTTCATTTCATCAGTAGGTATCAAGTAGAAATTACATTGTTATTCTATTGCAGTTTATTTATTCTACTTCTTCAATCCTCGAGCCAACAGAGTCTCTACTCTCTACTCTCTACTCTCTACTCTCTACTCTCTACTCTCTACTCTCTACTCTCTACTCTCTACTCTCTACATTATTGTACGATTCGGCGCATTAGAAATGAAAGTTTATGATGTGCCTATTCTTTTCTTGACTGTCACGTAAGGAGATACTTGATAATGGAATAGTCATCTTTAACAAAGGAGGGATTACAATGAATATAAAGACACTACGTTCAGATCGAATCTATCAAGCAATTATAGATACTTCATCAGAACAAAAGGTAGAACAGTATCGTACACAGATGTTGCTTCCTTTTATAAAGAAATGGGATTTTCACTGACAGAGATATCTATTATGCTTCCTTTATCTAAAGATAAACAAAAAGACATCTTACTTCATCAACGTGGTCTACTTGAACAACGAAAACAAAAGTTGACTACCGTTATTGAACAATTGGATCATTATATAGAAGGAACAGATATACAGAAGCTAAATATATTTGATGATTCTTCTACTTTTTCTATTGAAAATCAGTATGATACAGAAGCTAAATTGGTGCATGGAGATACGGAGAAATATCAGGAATTCCAAGCAAACCTAGAACATTTATCTGATAGCGATAAAAAAGAGGCATACACACAATTTTCGGCAGATGTTGAGCATATTTTTCACAGGATCGCTCAACACCAGCAACTTTCCCCATCTTCTAATGAAGTACAAGACTTAATAGGTCAATGGAGCCGCGTGCTTGGACGGTTTATGGTTTGTGATGAAGCTATTTTATTATGTATAGCAGAGACTTATGTGACTGATGAACGTTTTGTTCGTTATTTTGATCAGTTTGGTGAAGAAGGTTATTTGGACTTTTTGCATCGTTCTATTGTTTATTTTGTAAAAGAGTATAAAAAGTTGAGTGAGAGTTAAGTATGTAGGAGTAATAGAAATAAGATCCATTTTAAAAAATGAGTTCGGTTATATGAAAGGAAAAGAATAAATTGAATAGATCGAGCACATTCATTGAGGATATACACAATACTCATGAAAAATATAGAATACGAGTAATAAGCGAATCATTAAATAAGTAAATGAATCCAATATAAATAAATTAAATAGAAATGAACTAAAGAGAATTAAATCAATAGAATGAACTCAATCAAAAACCCCTTTTAACGGCTCTGTTAGCTGTTGAAAGGGGTTTTAGTTTTGTTACTCTTCGATTAATTTCAGGCTGATTTATTGCTTTTTTAGTTATGCCTAAATTTTGAGTTTTAATGATTTGCGTGTTATTCCGTTAGTTAGACTTGCGTCCATTGTGGAAAATTCCATACTGCTGTTACTTTTCAAATGATGAGTTAACTTTTAAATAATGCATTTCTTACTGGTATCATTTGATCCAAAAATAGAATGTTATAATACTGGATTACTCTGAGCCCAGGAATGCATAGCGACAGATGACAAGGATAGCAAGTACCCACATCAACCAGTGTACTTTAACTTTACGCGGTGAAGCGATGTTGCTAAAGAATCCTAAAACTACGAAAGCAATAATACCTGCTGATATCCCGTTTGCAATACCATTTGTAAATGGCATAAAGATAATCGTTAAGAAAGCAGGGAATGCTTGCATAAAGTCGTCCCATTCGATCTTGCTTACCTGACTCATCATCAATACACCAACAATTACTAATGCTGGAGCTGTTGCCGCAGAAGGAACCACCAAAGCTAAAGGAGCAATAAACAATGCACATAAGAACAATACTCCTGTAGTAATAGCGGTCAAACCTGTACGTCCACCTTCAGCTACACCTGCTGTACTTTCAACATAAGAAGTAATTGTACTTGTACCTAAAACAGCACCTGCACTTACCCCTACTGCATCAACCAACATAGCTTTGCTGATTTTCTTTTCGCCTTCTTCTTTGTTTTTGAACAATCCTGCACGTTCGGCTGTACCTACCAATGTACCGAAAGTATCGAATAGTTCAACAAAGGTAAAGATAAAGATAATTTCGAATAATCCTATACCGATTGCGCCTTTGATATCTAATTGTCCAACCGCTAGATTATCAAAAGAAGGAATCCAATGTGCAGTAGACAAACTGCTTAGATCTGTAACACCCATTGGAATACCAATCAATGTAACTACGATAATACCGATTAATAATCCACCTTTGATACGTAATACCATCAGTATACCGATAACGAATAACCCAATAATCGCAAGTAATGTATCCGGGCTATGCATGAAATCGCCCAATGCTAATTGGAAATCAGAACCTTTAACTGTTACAGGAGCTGCTAATTGAGCAACATCTGTAACGCCTTTAACCGTAGCTGATACCGAAACTACATTTCCAAGCTTCAATCCAATAATGGTGACAAATAATCCTATACCTACAGTGATCGCCATTTTGATTGATTGTGGTACAGCGACCAGCAATAACTGACGAACTTTGGTAATTGTTAAAATGATAAAGATAATCCCCGAAAGAAACACTGCACCTAAAGCCGCTTGCCATGTGATCATTCCGTTGGAGCTAAGTACAACGGTCATAAAGTAAGCATTCAAACCCATACCTGGTGCAAGGGCTACCGGAATATTTGCAAATAATCCCATTAAAATCGTAACCAATCCAGCACCTACAGCTGTAGCGAAAAACACGCCTTCTGCGGGTATACCTGCTCCACTTGGTCCCAAGAACAAGTTATTAACGAACAGAATGTATGCCATCGTGATGAAGGTTGTTAACCCTGCGATCATTTCTGTTTTTACACTCGTGCCGTGTTCCTTCAACTTAAAGAAACGTTCCATTATTGCTATCTTCCTCCTCTTGGAAATGAATAGAGAAAACGACAAGAGACCCCGATGGACGAGCTGTTCATCGGGGTCTCTAAGAATCAGAATAACGGCGTGTCATAGTATTCTTTAAATAGCCTATCTATATCGATATCGATATAAAAAGACGCTAAAGAAAACCTACACTGCCATTGCTTCATTCCGTAGAGAGATCATTCCGGTGATCCGTAGAGACTCCTGAGCCTATTCTCAAGATTATACGAAGTGTTTTTCAATTGTCGCCAAACTCTATTCGCTGTCTTTGATACGTGTTGTTATTTTCATATCAAACAGCTTTACTTGTTACATTCTAGGATAGGATTATAAGGTTGTCAATCAAAAAGCGAATGTTATTTATATGTACATGTGTAATCGTTCGTCAATCTGTAAATATTATCTGTAATAATGATCACTTGATCGTTTTTCACTGCCAAAAAATGATAGATTAATTCTAATTTTAACGAATATATGAGTGATCTGGACAAAGTGACGTAATTTTGTGATAGCAATCTTACTTTTTGTCTAATGCTATACGCCTTTGTTTTATTTAATATGTTAGTTAATCGAACATGAAGTTATTTTATCTGACATTTAATATTGAGTTTAAGTCAATTTTTGATTATGATATGACTTAATCAGTTAGGTTAAACGTCATTAGAGGCTTATGAATCTTTGGAGGGGATAAAATGTCTTTGACCGCTTCTACGGTAAAGCATCAAGTACAAACACCTGAGATTCAGCTAAAAGATGTTGAAATGCGTTATCCAACAGATACTGGTGATGTTCTTGCTCTACATCAAGTGAGTCTTGAGATTGGCAAAGGCGAATTTGTCTCTTTATTAGGCCCTTCTGGTTGTGGCAAAACTACATTACTTCGGCTTATGGCTGATCTGATTCAGCCTACTAGTGGCAGTATTCATGTCGCAGGCAAAACAGCTAAAGAAGCACGATTAGCTCAAAAATACGGGATCGTTTTTCAAAGTCCTGTGTTGTATGACTGGCGTAAAGTCAAACAAAATGTAGCTCTTCCTCTAGAGTTAGTAGGCGTTAGTAAAATCGAACGTGAACGCAAAGCCATCGAATTATTGGAATTAGTAGGACTTGAAAAATTTGCAGATCAATATCCATGGCAACTGAGTGGTGGTATGCAACAACGAGCTGCTATTGCAAGAGCACTGGCAATGGAGCCTGAAATTCTACTAATGGATGAACCGTTCTCTGCCCTAGATGAATTTACAAGAGAACGCTTAAATGAAGAGTTATTGTCTGTATGGAATAACATTCAAAATACGATTGTATTTGTCACTCACAGTATTCCCGAATCGATTTTTTTATCAGATCGAGTATTTGTATTATCCCCACATCCGGGAAGATTGTCGGCAGTAGTTGAAATTCCTTTACCTAGACCACGTACACAGGAAATGCGTAACAGTCCAGCCTTTTTTGAATTGATTGCCCGTATTCGCGATAGCTTTGAAGGGGTGTGACGTATGAAAGGAAATCATCTTTTTGTACGTAATCGCCTGTTGCCTGCTATGGTCTGGGTTATTGCGATTTTGGTAATCTGGGAGCTTACATCATGGGCACTATTAAATATAGGTCATCTGCCTTTGGCTCAATCCAAACTTCCTTATCTTCATGAAGTGCTAGCCACCAGTATTCAATATAGTGGAACGTTGATCAAAGAAGGTAGTGCTACATTCGGTAATGCAGGCATAGGATTTTTGCTTGGCGCTCTGGCAGGTGTTGTACTAGCTATATTGATGAGCATCTCCACATGGATCGAAAAATTAACCTTTCCATATGCTGTAGCTTCACAAATGATTCCGGTACTCGGACTCGCACCTATTATTTATGGAATTGTACGAGATGAGTATATTTCACGGATTCTGATCTCGGGATATATTACATTTTTTCCGGTAGCACTCAATATGTTACGAGGATTACGAAGTGTTGAACCTTCCGCTCTTGAATTAATGCATTCTTATGCGGCTAAACCGTGGAGTATTTATTGGAAATTACGATTACCTGCTGCTATACCCGGACTTTTTAGTGGATTAAAAATTGCGGCTCCTCTAGCTGTAACTGGTGCTATTCTTGTTGAACTAATGGGAGCACAACATGGTATCGGCGTGATTATGCTTCGCAATCTGTATTATGGCCCTTCTCATGTATATATGTTCTGGTCGACTGTTTTTATCGGAGCTTTACTCGGCATACTCAGCTATTGGTTGATTAGCTTGATCGAACGTATCGTATCTCCATGGCAACCTGAATTCCGCTCCAAAGGAGGTAGCCATTCATGAACAAACCATCATCGGCACAGAACAAAAAAGTGGCTGCTACATATATCTCTGAATTACCTTCTTCAACTCTTCCTTCTCCACATTCTTCGTTAACAGAACAGCAACAAGCAAAAGGAACAGATCAACCTTCGCGCAAACGTCAGAGCAAGAACAAATCATTATTAGGTGGTGGAAAACTATGGTTTCCTCTTGGTTCAGGTATCTTATTCGTGGCGTTATGGCAAATAGAGGTTTTTCACAAGATATTTGATCTTAAAAAATATCAACTTCCTCTTCCTTCAGCAATTGCATCGTCTATACAAGAAAATTGGAGTCTTCTACTATCCTATACCGGATACACATTAGCTGAAGCTGTACTGGGCATGATCATAGGTTCTTTATTCGGATTCATTATTGCTCTTATCGCTACAGCTTCTCCACGTTGGGGTGCAGGAAGTCTTACTTTAGTAGCCGCTTTAAATGCTGTTCCTATTGTAGCGCTGGCTCCAATTATGAATCTATGGTTCGGTGATGGTATCGGTTCTCGAATCGCTATCGTCACTGCAACAACTATGGCGGCTATGGCTCTTAATGCTTATAAAGGAATGTCATCTGTTGATCCACTCGCTCTTGATCTTATGCATTCCTATGCCGCCGATAAAGGAAAAGTCTTTCGTTATTTACGTATCCAACATAGCTTACCGTATGTATTTACTGCTCTCAAAATCAATGCTACTGCTAGCATGATCGGAGCTATTGTCGGTGAGTTCTTCTTTTCTTCGCAAGGACTGGGTTACCTCCTCTCTAATTCTATCAAAATTGCCAAAATGCCACTGGGTTGGTCATGTATCGTGCTGGCTGCTATCGCCGGTATTATTTTCTATATGGTGGTAGAGCGATTAGAAAAAGTATGTATTCGCTGGCATCCTTCTCAGCGCACCTAAATGAACGGGCATACATCCGCTTTATTTTCGCATATAGCTATCGAGAATAGATTAACGATTCAGGGGGAATAAAAGATGAACATCCAACCACAAAAAGTTCAAGCCAGTCTTGTAATTATGCTGGTGATCATGATTACGATGCTTGCAGGATGCGGTGGAATGAAAAGTGCTTCGACAGACACAGGTACAACAGCGAATGCCAATGAAGCGACTTCAACAGAACCCGTAACCGTCAAGTTACAGTTGAAATGGGTACCTCAAGCACAATTTGCTGGTTATTTTGTCGCTAAAGATAAAGGTTATTATGAGCAAGAAGGTCTAAATGTGGAGATTCTTCCGGGCGGCCCAGATATTGTTCCTGAGCAACAGGTCGCTGGTGGTTCCGCAGATATCGGTGTAGATTGGGTTGGAAGTCTGCTGACGAGTCAGGAACAGGAAATGCCTTTGATTCAAATCGCTCAAATTTTCCAAAAAAGCGGTCTAGTGGTGGTATCTAAAAAATCGGCTGGTATGAACACTCCTGCTGATCTAAAAGGTAAAAAAGTAGGCAACTGGATGGGTGGAAATGAATTCGAACTATTGGCTTTATTTGATAAGTACGGGCTTGATCCGAACAAAGATGTGAGCTTTACCAAACAAGGATTCACAATGGATCAATTTCTAGGTGGCGAATTAGATGCCGCTTCAGCTATGACCTATAACGAATATCAAATTTTGCTAGAGTCTGGTCTTAAAGATAGCGATCTGAATGTGATTGATATGAACGACGAAGGCGTAGCGATGTTAGAAGATAATTTATTTGCCAATAAAGAGTGGCTAGATGCGAATAAAGAAACCGCCGCTAAATTTTTACGTGCTTCACTTAAAGGATGGAAAGATGCGATTGCTGATCCTGAAGCGGCAGTTGACAGTGTAATGAAGCAAGCGGAGTCGGGCAGTACTACGAAAGAACATCAACTCAAAATGATGCAAGAAGTAGCAAAATTGATTCAACCTGAAGGATTCGATGAAACTAAAATGGGCTACACTGACGACAAAATGTTCCAGCAGACTGCTGATATCGCTTTGAAATTTGGCGTCATTAAAGAAGCGGCTAATGTGCAAGAAGCGTATACCAATGAAATTGTAGATATGGCTAGTAAAATGCAGTAAGCGTCACTGCTCGCTATTAATGATCCAGCAACAGAGAGGAGAAATCATCATGCTCGAATTAGGAACAGACAGTGAATCAGCAATCGAAAAGGATCAGCGCTATTTGTGGCATAATATAACTCCTTACAATGAAGCAGCTCCACCGATGATCGCTGCGACAGGTAGTGGATCATGGGTAACAGACACCAATGGTCAGCGTTATATGGATGGAATGTCTGGTCTATGGTGTGTGAATGTGGGCTACGGTCGTAAAGAGTTAGCGGAAGCGGCATATGAACAACTGTTACAACTTCCTTATTTTCCATTAACACAAAGTCATATGCCTGCGATTGCACTTGCGGAAAAGTTGAATAACTGGCTTGGTGATGATTATGTAATCTTCTTTTCTAATAGTGGTTCTGAAGCTAATGAAGCGGCTTTCAAAATCGCCCGTCAATATCAACAACAGATTGGACAGCATTATCGCCACAAATTTATTTCGCGTTATCGTGGGTATCATGGTAGTTCTATGGGTGCGCTATCAGCTACAGGGCAGGCTCAACGTAAATATAAATATGAACCGTTAAGTGGTGGCTTCCTGCATGTGGCTCCACCGGACAGTTACCGTCGTCCGGCTGGTCAAACAGTAGAAGAGTTCAACCTGCACTGTGCTCAAGCGATCGAAGATATGATCATCTGGGAAGGGGTTGAAACGATTGCCGCTGTAATTATGGAGCCTGTGATTACGGGTGGTGGTATTATTATTCCCCATCAAGTGTATATGGATCGGGTACAAGAGATTTGTCGTACTCATGGTGTGCTACTTATTATAGATGAAGTGATCTGCGGATTCGGACGATCCGGTCAAAAGTTCGGGCATCACAACTTTGGGATAAAACCGGATATTGTGACGATGGCTAAAGGATTAACAAGTGGATATTTGCCACTATCGGCTACGGCTGTCCGCAAAGATATCTATGAAGCATTTAAAGATAAAAGTGATGATTACGGGCATTTCCGGCATGTAAATACATTTGGTGGTAATCCTGCGGCATGTGCATTAGCACTACGTAATCTGGAAGTGATTGAGCAAGAACATCTTATTGAACGTGCTCAACTGTTAGGGCAACGCCTCAATACAGCAATGATGGATATTGCAGACCATCCACTGATCGGTGATATCCGTAGCTTCGGTCTGCTTACAGGAATTGAATTGGTTGAAAATAAAGACAGTAAAAAGCCAGCGTCACTCGATATCGTGAAGTCCATAATTGCCGGTTGTAAACGTAAGGGACTGATTATCGGTAAAAATGGCGATACGGTCGCTGGCTATAACAATATACTTACTTTCGCCCCTCCATTATCTTCTACAGATGAAGATTTGGAATTCTTGATTAGTACATTCAAACATGTGATGAGTGAGCATTAGGTAACGTCATTTTTTCTGGATACAAAAATTGATAAGCACGTAGAGCGACTTGAATCGATATGCGATTTTCAGGTGACATGTAATCTTCACCGAGCAGTTCGGTAATTTTGTCTAAGCGATAATATAACGATTGGCGTACGATAAATAATTTCTGCGCGGCAATCTGCTTGGAACCATCATGATCTAGATATACTCGTAATGTAAGAAGCAACTCACTGCCTTTGGACTGATCATGGTCAATCAGAGGCCCTAGATAGTTACGAATAAAGTTCTGAAGCGTTTTGCCATCATTCAAGCTGAGTAGTAATTGAAATACGCCTAATTCTTCATAAAATAGTAACGTACTATCCGAACAGGAATACAGAGATAAGGCTTGAACAGCTTCTTGATAACTGGCTGAAACATTTTTCAAATGATGACCGGATTTACTTACACCGATAATTAATTTCAAATGCTTCAGCTTATCATCTGCATGAATATGTTGTAGAGATTGTAATGCCTGTTGAAGTCTTGGCTTCGCAGGCATTTTGGCTTGTTGATCCAGAGCAATCACTGTCAGTCGATTATTTTTGAGTGTGATAAGCGGATGAAATAGATACTTTTCAAAAATAGACCGTAAAGCTAGCGAAAGATGAAATGTGATCGACTCCCACTCATTCTCCGAACTGTTCCATTTCACATCTTGCGGATTCTCAATTTCGATAAGGCAGACACGATAAGGTAATTCATTCATGGCGGCGAAATCAGGTCCAATTAGACTTTTGAGTCGATGTTCATCTTCAATCCTTCCATAAATCAATTCCTCCACCCATAGATTTTCCGAAAATAACTTGCGTTCTTCCATATAACGGGTACGTAACAATTCTTGAGCGATGGATAGCGAGGCTGAATCTAGTAATAAACAATCATACTCTTGTGGTTTGTGCGGACAGATCAACATAATGTATGCCCATGTCTGATCCAAAGCACCTACAGGCTTGAGCACAATCGTTTGTTGCTGATATTCACGAAAATAAGGTGCAGTATCATGTTGTACCCCATCCATACTTTCATTAAATGCTGCAAAAAAATCCAATAGCGGACGTTGCTTATCAGGAGCGAGTGCCGGGAAAGAGGAAGGTTTGCCTTGCAATTGTAAATAGATCACTTGATGATGCGTGCTTTGATGTAGCAATTGTAATACTTTCGTAGTGCCTTGCGAAGTGAGCGTTAACCGATTGAATTCACGTGAAATACTTTCTAATTCTTGAAGCATACGATGATGGTGATTAATAATCAATGAATGTAGATCGAGCGTAATATCTACAAACCGTACGGTTTCTTTAAAAATAATCAAAGGAAAATCGTGGCGATTGGCAAGTTCAATCATTTCAGCAGGGATCTGTTGAAAAAAGTCGCCCAGTTCAATACAAAGACATGCTGCCTTTTTCTGAATTAAATTTTCCATAAATTCGAGTGCAGTTGCAAGATGATGATGGAATTGCATACCTGTAGTCAGAATCATTTCTTCTCCATGAATAAGACTTTCAAAATTAGAACTCTCCAGCACATGTACCCAACGAACATAATTCTTTGTTCCTCTTATTCCTCCGATTACTTCTGCTTGAGCAAATAAAGGTCTTGTCATCGCATCTTCGATGGTAAACATACGGTTTCCTTCCATCTCTCCCCCGCCTTTCTCTAAATCATGGATCAATCACCTTCATACAAAGTAACGTTCAGCCGCAGCTGTATCTACACTATGGTCGTCAAAAATAAACTTTTGAAATTAGACACTCTGTCTAATGTAATAAAAAAGCGAATTGTCTATAGTTTTAATATATAAATGTTAGATTACATAACCTATATGGATATGAATTATACTATATTTATGCTTTATATGATATTTTAAAATAATTTCACTGAAAAAATCTATAAAAAGATCGATATTAGCGAAAAATATGTTACATTATTTAACACAAAATAGTTTTCTATACCCTAAGGAGGTTTAACCGATGGAACTTTCTTCTACATTGGCTTCGTTTACACCCGATCTATTTATGCGTAATTTTGCGGAAGCAGAACCTGGTCTAACTCACAAGGGAGCTATAGAAGAATCGAATCGCTGTCTGTACTGTTATGATGCGCCATGTATAACAGCTTGTCCTACCGGAATCAATATCCCTTCTTTTATCAAACGTATTGCAACCGATAATCTAAAAGGCGCTGCATATACGATTATGGATGCTAATCCTGTTGGTGCTAGTTGTGCTCGTGTCTGTCCAACAGAAGAGTTATGTGAAGGCGCTTGTGTACTGAATGAAAGTTCCAAACCGATAGATATCGGAAGATTACAACGTTATGCTACGGATTGGGCGATCGAAAAAGACGCTTCTTTATTCGAAGCAGGTATTCCTAACGAGAAAAAAGTAGCGGTGATCGGTGGCGGCCCTGCTGGCTTGGCTGCTGCTCGTGAATTAGCACGTGAGGGATTCAGTGTCGTGATCTATGAATCGAAACCACTTGCAGGTGGGCTGGATACACATGGTATTGTCTCTTTTCGTTTACCTCAATCCATATCGCTCTGGGAAGTTGAACAAGTACGAAAGTTAGGCGTCGATATTCGCACCCATATGAAAGTAGGCACTGATATCACTGCTGAGCAATTACTGACGGAATACGATGCAGTCGTCTTAGCAGCTGGCATGGGATACGTTCCTCCGATCAAAATTGAAGGGGAACAACTACAAGGCGTCTATGATGCGATTCAACTGGTTGAACAGACCAAAACAGGTCAACCTCATGTTAATCTAATCGGTAAAAAAGTAGCGGTGATCGGTGCAGGGAATACGGCTATTGATGGAGCTACCTGTTCAGTACGCTTAGGTGCTTCTAATGTGAAAATGGTCTACCGACGGACACGCGAAGAAATGACTGCTTATGATTTTGAATATGAATTTGCCAAACAAGAAGGGGTAGAATTCAACTGGTTAACATTACCCAAGCGAATTATTGGTGATGCTACAGGTAAAGTCACTCATCTAGAGTGTGTGCAAATGAAATTAACAGGTGAACTTGGTAAAGACGGGCGGTTAGTGCCGATGCCTGTTGAAGGTTCTGAATTCTTAATGCCCGTCGATGCTGTGGTGACCGCGATTGGACAAGAACGTCGTACTGATCTGATTGAGCATTTTGGATTAGAACATACATGGGGTGTTGTCAAGATTGATACGACGACTCATCGTACCTCTAATCCTAAAGTATATGCCGCAGGCGATATTATATTCGGATCGGGTCAAGGTGAAGCAATGGTCGTCTCTGCTGCGCAACAAGGAAAATTAGCAGCTTATGCAATCAGCCAACATTTACTTGCTCAAGAAGATCATTCTTTACGTTCGATTGTATAAAATAAGGCTTCCACTGCTATCAATACAAATAAGATCATTAAAATAAATCAATCCAAAATCTGATTTATAAATAGAAGATAGGCACATCTAATGTACTGTTTGAGATATAAGATGATATGACTAGGAGGTTGTTGATTATGGCAGATTTGAGTATTGATCTTGCAGGTATTCGTTCCCCTAATCCGTTCTGGCTCGCTTCTGCACCACCTACGAATACAGGATATCAAGTACAGCGTGCTTTTGAAGCAGGTTGGGGCGGAGCGGTCTGGAAAACGCTGGGTGATCCGATTATTAATACATCTGCCCGATTTGCAGCGATTAATTTCAACGGACAACGAGTCGCTGGATTTAACAATATTGAATTGATCTCTGACCGTCCATTAGATGTAAATCTTAAAGAAATCTATGAAACGAAAAAACGATTCCCCAATCATGCAGTTATTGCTTCTCTAATGGTTGAACCGACTCAATACAAATGGCATGAAATTGTAAAACGAGTCGAAGATGTAGGTGTCGATGGATTGGAATTGAACTTCGGTTGTCCGCATGGTATGGCTGAACGTGGTATGGGTGCGGCTTCCGGTCAACAACCCGATCTAGTCCAAGCACAGACCACATGGGCGAAAGAAGTAGCAACGACACCTGTAATTGTGAAATTAACTCCAAATATTACGGATATCACGGTGGTGGCTCGCCATGCTGTTAAAGGTGGTGCGGATGCGATTAGTCTGATCAATACGATCAATAGTCTTGCTGGTGTCGATATTCATAGTTGGAATACGATACCCCATGTCGGTGGTAAAGGGGCACATGGTGGATATTGTGGTCCTGCGGTAAAGCCGATTGCCCTAAATATGTTAGCCGAATGTGCTCGTGATATGAATGTAGGTGTACCTATCTCAGGAATCGGTGGCATTTCTACATGGCAAGATGTGGTTGAATTTATGTTAATGGGAGCTACAGGGATTCAAGTCTGTACTGCCGCAATGCATCACGGTTTCCGAATTGTCGAAGAAATGATCGATGGTCTCAACAACTATTTAGATGATAAAGGTCTTAGCTCGGTGACTGAATTGATTGGTCAAAGTGTATCCCGTTATTCCAATTGGGGTGATCTAGACCTTAATTATCAAGTTGTTGCTCGAATCAATGAAGAAAATTGTATTAACTGCAATAAGTGCCATATTGCTTGTGAAGACACTTCCCACCAATGTATTGATATGCTGACCAATGCTGAAGGAAAAAGTATTTTGCAAGTTCGTGAAGAAGATTGTGTAGGTTGTAATCTGTGTTCTATCGTCTGTCCTGTAGATGGTGCGATAGATATGATCGAAATACAAAACGGTATGGCGCCAATGAGCTGGAACGATCGTCAAAAAATGATCGGTTCGTTGAATGATTCGTATACCGGAGCTGAGGTGATTGGATGAAAAAGATTATTCGAAATGGAACGATTGTAACAGCAGCAGATACGTATGTCGCCGATCTATTAATCGAACATGGGATCATCACCAGTATCGGGCTTCATTTGGAAGTAGAAGATGCTGAAATAATTGATGCGAGTGGTTGCTATGTATTCCCTGGAGGGATTGATCCCCATACTCATCTTGATATGCCTTTTGGTGGAACCGTTACGGCTGATGATTTTGAGTCTGGCACCAAAGCAGCTGCATTCGGCGGTACAACGACAGTGATTGATTTCTGCTTAACGACTAAAGGTAATACCTTGCAAAGCGCTGTCGATACATGGCATAAGAAATCACGAGACAAAGCTGTCATTGATTATAGCTTTCATCTGATGGTCTCAGAAATTAATGATATCGTATTGGATGAATTACCTCAGATTATTGAAAAAGAAGGCATTACCTCATTTAAAGTATTTATGGCGTACAAAAATACATTTCAAGCCGATGATGGTACATTATTCAGAACATTGCAAACAGCGAAGCGTGAAGGCGCACTTGTAATGGTCCATGCTGAAAATGGTGATGTGATCGAATACTTAGTCGAACAAGCACTAGCCGCTGGACAGACAGAACCTATCTATCATGCGCTTACCCGTCCTCCTGAATTAGAAGGTGAAGCTACCGGACGTGCTGCTTATCTTACCGGTCTGACGGATTCGCAATTATACGTGGTGCATGTGACTTGTGCGGAAGCTGTCTACAAAATTGAAGAAGCCCGCCGTAAAGGTCTACGTGTGTATGGAGAAACATGTCCTCAATATTTACTATTGGATCAGAGCGATTTGGAAAAACCGAATTTTGAAGGAGCTAAATATGTATGGTCTCCTCCTCTACGTGAGAAATGGAATCAAGAAGTGTTGTGGGATGCTCTCTGGAATGGAAGTCTACAAACGATTGGTTCCGATCAATGCTCGTTTAATTTTAAAGGGCAAAAAGATCTGGGGCTTCATGACTTCTCCAAAATACCGAATGGTGGCCCGATGATCGAAGACCGATTCAGTGTCCTTTATTCTGAAGGAGTTGCTAAAGGACGAATCTCACTTAACAAATTTGTCGATATTATCGCTACAGCCAGCTCACGTCTATTTGGACTTTTTCCGCAGAAAGGAACACTTGCGATTGGTAGTGATGCTGATATTGTGATCTTCGATCCAACTGTCAAACGGACGATCTCAGCGCAAACGCATCATATGAATGTCGATTATAATGCTTTTGAAGGAATAGAGATTACAGGTGAACCGGTATCTGTACTGAGTCGAGGAGAATTTGTGATTCGAGATAAACAGTTTGTTGGTACGCCGGGAACCGGTCAATATTTGCACCGTAATCGGTTTGAAGTTCCTACAACTCCGTTATCTTCTACAGCCGAAAAAGTAAGTGGAGGGATACGATAATGTCTGCTTTCGCTGATTTTGAAAAAGAAAAGCTGGCGATCGATCAATGGCTAGATAATGGATATAAAGTTATCGCTATTCAGGAAAGTCTGGAAGGCGCATGTGTCAAATTCAGTAAAGACCCTTCTCGTGCTAAGCATGATGATCTTCATCTCATTACTGCTGATGCTCGTAAATATCTAACGACTCGCTTACTAATGAATGGACAACTCGCTCGTTCGGTGTAACCTCTCCTCTTTACACATTACATTGATATACCCCTATTCAAAAAGCCCATCTAGACCGAACCAGTACCTCTTACTGGATTCGATCAGATGGGCTTTGAGCTATGTTGTCATTTCAAAAAGTAGATTGGCTTAGAAGTGACTGGAAAATATGAATTTACTGCAATCCAGCAAGCAATTCCCAGACATCTGAATGACCTGGCATTTCTCCGCTTGTCCACCATTTCGCACGATACGTTTTGCCATCATAGCTGACAGTATCTCCACCAACATAAATCATAGAAGGACTCCAAGCGTTAGCAGAAGGTTGTCCTGGATCAGTAGGAGTCGTCGGTGTTGTTCCTCCAGTACCTTGTCCCGTAATATTCACATCGATCACCTGATAAAAAGCATTGGCAGTATCGCTAATATCCCATACGCCCAAGATAACATGGTAGCCACTGCGGTCTGACGGAATATTAATCGTATGACTCACATTCGCAGCCGGCTTGGCTCCATTATCATTAATCACAGCAATTTCTTGCAATGCACTACGCTTCAGTGGTTCATTTGGATTCCAACCTTGCTTGGTGATGTAATACTTCCAACTGGCTGTTGCATGTTGAGCTGTTAATTTCCATTGCACTTTAAGTGCACCTGTTTTGATATCTGTTTTGTGCCAGCGGGTAGATGTCTGCTCATCTAGCGGTCCAAATCCTGCTACACCGCCGCTTGCAATATGCCCATCTGTCGGTCCTGCTGATGGATAGCCTTTGAGTGCTTCAATACTTTGCGGTTCATACTGAGCACTTCCCACATTGGTATTGAGTCCAAGTGCATTCGATCCTTTGTAAGCACGACTAGCAGGCTGTTCGATATAACCATGTGCCCAAATGGTACTGCTCATTAACAAAGCACATGTACTAATAGCAACAGTCGCTGTCATCGCCTTTTTCCAATTCATTTATAGACCTCCCAAGTGTTCCAAATCTATACGGTATAAATGATATGATCGAAGAATCTATTACAGTTGTTGCCATACATCTGCTTGTCCAGGTGTCTCGCCTGTAGTCCACCATTTGGCACGATACATTTTGCCGTTGTAGCTTACAGTATCTCCACCGACATATACGGCAGATGCTGTCCAAGCTTTGGCTGTTGGTTGATCAGGATTGGTTGGTGTGGTCGGTGTCGTTGGATCGGTTGGTGCAGTGCCGTTATAGATCAAGTTGTAGTATGCATTGGAAAAGGCTTTGTTATAAGGTGTTCCTGCACTATTGCTACCTAGATCCCAGTTTACTGACCATGTCATTACACCTTTGAGCGATTGACCTTGTGATTGTAATTTGGAAAATACGTTATACACTACTGTTGGATCTTTGACCGTTCCATTGCCCCCTGCATCTGGATTAGCAGGTAAGCCTAGCACTAATTTATTGGCTGGAATCTGTAGCAATCCTCTTGTGCCATGAATAAATGAATCTGCCATATAGTAAAGGAAATTATATTTGTCTGCATCTGAATTTTGAGCTAACCACTTGCTCACTTCATCGACCCAGATGCCATCGCCTGCCTGATTGTACAATTGAGGCGCTATAAAATCATAGTAGCCTGCCAGACTGGTTAAGTACGGTTCGTAAGCTCCACCTGGTTTCAAGTATGGAAATTCAGGAGCCATACTAATCAAAAAGTTCTGCCCTTTTGCTTTGTAATGATTTTTGACGATTTTAAGCGCGGCTGGAATAACCGTTGTGTTACTACCTGCTTTGATCGAATTTTGCTCCAGATCGATATCTAATCCATCGAATCCATATACATCAACCAGACGAATAATCTCATTGGCAAAAGCTTGCTCTTGTCCTGCACTGAGTTGTACATGAGCATCTGCTCCACCTAACGAAAGAATAACGACTGTTCCTCTTGCATTTAACGTAGCGACTTGTTGACGAAATTCAGCATCGGTTCCTCGATCTGGCTTAAATGTAGGAATACCATTTCCAGTCATAAAAGCAACCGTAACCACATTGTAAGCAGTTGGAGATTCGCTCAAAGCCATTGTACGTGAAGTCCCACCTGCATAACCGTCTTTAGCAGAAGATGTCCAATTTTGCCAGTAGCCTACCATAACTTTTTTGCCACTAATACTTGGCATCGTGGAAGCACTATCTGCGGCTTGAGTGGTCGGCATCGATGTAGCCAGTAACGAACAACTCATCACTCCTGCTAATACCCATTTCATTAATTTGCCTTTTTGAATGATATTCATCATATACACTCCTTCAAATAGTAGAATAAGATATTGCCTGATACCCTTACGATTTTCCCGACAGCATGCTACATGACAATGAACAACATAGGTTTTCCCATTTTCCAATAAATCCCTTTTTCAAGGTATAACTGAATTATACTGCTTAGATTGTGAAAAACTTATGTATATCCGCATAATCTAAGGCAAATTGTAGTAAAGGGCTATTCTCTCGCTGTTGATCATTAGAATAGTCAACAAATAAGATCAAAAAAACAAAAAAACCTTCTCCATATGGAAAAGGTGAACAGTGTCAAAAATGGATATATCGTGCAATACCTTTTAATATACGCCAAATAGTTCTTGCAACAACTGAGACTTGGCATAACACTGCTGTGCTTTGAACTGTTGTCCAATCTGCTCATAACTGTAGCCACATTCATAATACAGTTGATCCAAATAATAACCGATCTGATGATTAGCACAATAACGAATACCCTGAGTGGCATATTCAATCGCTGTCCGATAATCTTGCGTGTCTGAATAAGCTTTGGACAAATAATAAAAGATCGGCGTAAATTGATCATTTCCCTCACGATATATATGCAGTGCACGCAGGCATTTATGTAACCAACCGATACATGCTCGATAATCCCCGTCCAATCCATAAGCAATGGCTAGTGCTTGAATCACTTCAATCTCATACAAAGCTGGAATCCGTTCGCAATGATAAGTTAATTTCAAAGCTAACTGAATCATCGGCAATCCACGATCTACTACACCTAAATGCACATGAGCGTTTCCTTTCTGATACAGTACAAATTGCTGATCCATTAACGAATAACGACATATCTCTTCTACCTGATGATCTTCGATATATTGTAGAAGTTCCTGATACATATGCTTTTTCTGCAAATATTTGATGTTTTTGCGGATGCTCTGAATCTCATGAATCTGTTGTTCATTCATATCGAAAAAGATCCGAATATCCAGACTAAACTTATGAGCGATCTGAAATAAAATCTCAGCCGATACCGATTCTACCCCTTTTTCAATACGACTGATCTGCGATTGATTACAAATACCTAATGCCAATTGTTGCTGGGTTAATCCACGTTGCTGTCTAATCTCTCGAATCCGTTGCCCGATCCAGCGGTAATCCAGTATCGTCTGGCTAACCATTGTGCACAACCTCCCGAATACTTCGATGATCTCTATATCATAAGCAAACGATCAAGACAGCATCAGGTGCAGAAATACGTATATCGAGAGGATTTCTTAGTATCTATTAGAAAAGAAGAACATTGTTGTACGATCTCGGATAAAATTTCATTAATGCGGTTGAATAGAAAAGTATTACTCAGTTATTCTACAGACTTTACGGATAATCCAATGTTCCTTTTACAACAACATGCTTACCTTTGCGATCTTCAAATACTTTGACATGGACTTTGGCTTGTTCTTGAAATTTCGGCAGATTCATCGTGTATACCGTTGTCTTAACAGTGGCTTGAAAAGGAAGAGATGTGGGGCGCTCAATCTTCAGCACAAGAACAATCTCAGGTTGCCCGCTACTATACTGACCTGTAGGCGTGCTAGAGATCACTGTTGCTCGTGCAGAGTACCCTTCCAGTATCGTCTGTTCTGTAATGCTTTTCTTATTCAGAACTCTCGGTAAAATAATAGCAATCACTGCAAAAAAAAGCAGTAATCCGATACAACTTAATATCAGCGTTAATGGTTCCAATCATCCGATCTCCTTTGGCTAACGATAGCTAGTATTATCCAATTCTAAGTCTGGTAATATCCAGATATCAGTCGTAGTGTTATATAAGATTACAATGTATTATGGTCGTAGCAGTAACATTTAGCTAAGTTAAATGTTGCTTTTTGTCTTTATACGCTATTTATATTTTATCATGTTCTATGTATAAGCCCTATAGATGTATATATGTTCATATCCGATTAGAGCAAATACGATCTCAGATGCCAAAAAGCCACCTGATTGAGTTTCAGGTAGCTCAAGTGATTGTTATCTTTTTTAATATCCACATCTATAGAAAGGTTATAAATAAGTAATTTCTTGCGCAGGAATAATCTGCTCTGCTTCTACAAATACACATAAATCCTGCAATATACATTCAATCTGGCGCTTGTGTTCTACGGTTTGAGCGGAATCAAATAACGTTAACTTTTGCACCTGTAACTCCCGACGCTGGCGATCATTTTTGAGATCAATCACACCCACAATCTGTTCTCCAATCAAAATTGGCATTGCAAAATAACCATATTGTCGTTGTTCTTTGGGCATATAACTTTCCAGCTTATAATTCACATCAAATAACTTCAACAACCGTGACCGATCTCGAATCATATTATCAAAAGGAGATAACAGTGTCGCTGCGCTACCTTCTACCTTTTCCAAAGTAGATAGTAACGGAATATCCTGTGTACGAATAAAATGGTCTTCGGCAAACTGCTCTACCTGTATCCGCTGAATATTACCTTGCTCCAACTGTTGCTGGATATACTCGCTGACTGCTGTTTTATTGAGGTTAAAGCAAGCTTTTAATTCTTTGAGCGTCGCGATCCCCAAATTCTCAAACGTCAGATCAAGCAAATATGTATTCAGCGTGGGTTCATATTCCAGTGTCCGATGTTCTTCAATATTCTGATCTGTTATTGTATATAACTTATTAAAATGATGATCTCGACTGACTTTGATCAAGCCTGCACGCCATAATTGGTCTAAAGCTCGCCTTGCCGGTGTCATACTCCATGTCGCTCCACTTGATGGCTGATCATGTTCAATATCCCGCGAACGCAGTGGCTGATTGAGCTGTACTTGATCATAAATATTTAATATCAAATCTATCTTCGGCTGGTTCATGATCTTCAAATGATGATGTGCAAAATAATGATGCAAATGCTCATAAGAAGAAGCTGGCAACAAACACAAAGCAAACAAATACACTTCAAAAATCGACTGATGCTCATACAATTCTAACAACCACTCCCGCTGATACCGATGATCTCTCGACCAGAAAAATAAATCCTGACTACGAGATAATACGTTCATCGTATCAAGCTGGACATAACCGAGTCGATTGAGTGTATGTAATACTCCATTAGCATCCTGATAGTGATTCAAGTGAGGTTGTAATAGTCCTTGTTGATGCAATTGCAGACGCTTCATCTGTGCTCTGGTCGTTGTCAGCATAGAATCCTCCTGTTATGGATTGGATATGTTATTTATACACAAATTTCAGTTGATGATCATTACGTTCGTAAGCATATTCCATCAATTGAATAGTTCGCTCACGTGTTCTCGACAATTGGGCACTAACTGCACTTACTTGTCCTTGAGAACCAAAATACGCATCTTTCAAAAACGTATCTTCGACGAACTCTGCTTCTTGTTGATCATACGTTTCCCAACCTTTTTGAGATTGTTGTAACAAAGCGTACTGGGATGCAGATAACTTGGACTTCAATTGTTGCATCGTATTATTCATTTCGATATCCCATAATTTTAAATACTTTCCTTCAAGTGCAACCCAACCGGCAGTCGAGAACTGACTAGAGTTCTGAAATTCATTATACTCTTTATTATATGCCCAATCTAACGGATTGTTATGAATCAGATGATTAAATGTATCTTCCGGGTCCATCTGGTAGTCCCCATAATATTGAGGATCTTCTGTAGATTCTTCCGATTTCTCTGTAGAAGTCTCGTTTGATTTGGTTGTATTTTGATTAACTTCAGCCGACGCTGTAACACTTGGTTTGGATGTGGCAGTAGCTTCTGGTGTCGTTGCCTGATGATTCGATTGACCACAAGCTGTTAATACCGTGCATGTTAAAAGTAAACTAATCGTCCATTTCATAAATATTCTCCTTGTATACGTTAGTTGTATCTGATTGTAGATTACAATTAAATTGATATGTAGAATCACGAGGTTTCTGGATCATGATCTAATGTAGCTAAAATCTCTTGTGCTGTAATATGACTTTCCGTTTCATACTCCCATTGTGTCGGTGAATCAGCTATCCGACGAATTTCTGGTTCTAGTTTCCGAATCAAAGCTACAGGTAAAAAAACAACAATATATTGCAGACACCATTCGATCCATTCGGTATCATCCGTATGCAATACGTCTCGCACATGAGGAACAATTTCATTGGGAACTGTAAGCAAAATTTTGGACATCGGCATAGCAACAGGCCAGTTAATATCCTGCAACCAGACAAGTAACTCTGGCAGAATAGGGATTAATTGTTGAGGTTCTAATTGCTGTAATCGTTGGATAGCGCCAAAATCAAATTTGGTCTCTGGGATTAAATGATTGGATTCGGTCATGTTCAAGCCTCCTTTTCTTAACCATATAATAAAAAGAAAAAGTAAAATTTACAGGCTTGATTTTTTTTGATTTCATTTTAGTATTTTTTAGATAGATATTCTAAAAGATTACGATTACAAAGGAGAAGAATACTTAAATTGAATAAATCACATATCCAAAATTTAAAGTTATTAGCATTACAACTACTCTAAAAAATGTAGAAATAGTAAAAAACTATAACTTTAAAGTTACAGTTCTCTACTCATAATAATTAATTTATCTATTTTAACATTAATCAATTTCAAATTCAGTAATGGCTTTAGAAACAGCTTGAGAAATTCTTAATAACCCTTTTGAATCTTGCGAAGCTATATTTATAATAATTTGATCTAATTTTTTTAAACACTCTTTAAATTTCTCTTCATCCTCTAATACTTCTACTTCATTTAAATTTGGAAACTTATCTTTATCTAAGTTATAGTGAAATGAAATATCTAACAAAAAACTAACTGTTTTTAAATCATTTTCGATGTTTTTACCGTCTATATTGATTTCAAAAAAGTATGCTCTTATAGAAGCATTCTCTTTGTTAGAACCAAATTTAGCAGAAATTTCTACTGTCATTTCTTCTTTCTTTGAAGGTTGTTTATCAAATAAATTGTAAGCTATTTTACGAATACGTACTTCCATTTTTTTCTCCTAACTTTTTAACTAACATTTTAGTATTGTACTGATTCTCATTAAATTTATTTATTTCTGATTCCGCTCCATTTACAAACTTAATAATCTTCTCTTTCATTTTAGTATTATCACTAATAAAAAAATAATTATAATTTTTATAATCAGATTCAATCGAATGCAAAGTTTGTTTTACATTTACTTTATTTGGTAATTTATTATCAAAAAAAACGTTTTTCATAGGAATTTTGTTTTCAATTTCTTTAATATTATTCACTAATTTCTTAGGGAAAATTTTATTTCCAATTTTCCCTATTCTATACACGGGTTTAAACTCTTCTATATCGAAGGAGTTCTTAATATCTTCTTCTCCTTCTAATAGTTTTTTTATTTTTAACATCGTAGTTTCTACTATTAGAATTTCTATCACATCAGTTTTAGTATTATCTTTTAACAATATAAGGAAGAGCGTCGT
>NZ_QGAD01000034.1:0-21319 GCF_005233705.1 Paenibacillus sp. CFBP13512
AAAAAAATGTTTTTTAAATAAATGATTTCTTTAAAATAAGAAAATAAATTTTATTTCCTGCCTTTAATACGGATAACAAGAGATAAAATTATTTTCTGGACAATATATTTGTTTAAACAACAAAAAAAGGGTAATATTATCTTCTGTTTCGGATGTTTCAGAAGTTTTACAGTTGGGTTATTAGTAAAGAAACCATTGTTCAGGGGAGAATGTCTATGACTACTAATAAAAATGAGAAATTTAATGTTGTAACTGAAATGGATGAAAGAGCATGTACCGTATTTTTGAGTGGGGAAATGGATTTATCGGTTGCTCCGGAATTCCGTCTTGTAATGGAACCTCTTGTTGGGGAAGCAGAACAAGATCTAATTATCAATATGAAAGACCTGAAATATATTGACAGTACAGGTATTGGTATTCTACTTTCGATTCTCAAAGCACGGCATGGTATGAACGCCAGCTTTACTGTTGAAGAAGTTCCTCCACAGATTCAAAAATTATTTGAAATGACAGGTATTGCTAAGTTTTTTGTCCCTCAGGAGAATTCCCAATAGGAAAGGATCGAACATCGTATGAATGCTGATACTCAAAAAGTAGTTCTTAATTTGCCAGCGACGGCAGAATTTGTGGACGTAGTTAGACTAAACTTGTACGGAATTGCTTCTAAAATGGGCTTTTCCTATGAAGATATTGAAGATATGAAAGTAGCAGTCTCTGAAGCTTGTAATAACTCTGTGTTGTATGCGTACGGACAAGAGGGAGGACATGTGGAAGTGACTTTTGAAGTTGGTGAAGAAACATTATCCATTATTGTCGAAGATGAAGGGGAGAGCTTCGAATCGGTAAAGGATATGGGACAGAACAATACACTTCATGATAAAGACCTACACGATGTACAAATCGGTGGCTTAGGTTTTTATTTGATGCAAGCATTAATGGATAATGTGAGTATCGAAAATTCTGCTGGTCAAGGTACCCGTGTAATATTATCCAAAAACCTTGCTCTAAGCGAGGAAACTGTATGAGTGAAAGATTAACTCCCCCCGAGTCTATGGACGAGGCAATCAGTATGATCTGGGAGTATCAACAAACAAAAGATAATGACATCGCTACAGTACTGATCAAAAAGTACGAGCCTATGGTCAAAATGGCTTCGGGTAAAATTGCCCGTAACCGACCAGACTTGTATGAAGATTTGTACCAAGTAGGTCAGATGGCATTAATCCGTTTGTTGCAGCAATACGATATCTCACTTGGGATTCCGTTTGAACCATATGCCATGAAGAGTATGATCGGGCATATGAAAAATTTCTTGCGCGATAAATCTTGGTACATACAGGTTCCCCGCCGTATTAAGGAAAAGGGAGCGTTAGTACAACAAGCTATCGATGAATTAACCATGAAGTTAGAACGTTCACCCCATGTGCGTGAGATTGCTCACTTTCTAGATCTATCTGAAGAAGAAACGATTGAAGTTCTAGCTGGACGTGAATGCTATCACTATGTATCTTTGGATTCTCCTCTGTCACAAGAAGAGAGTGCAGCTACACTTGGTGAATTGATTAGTGCAGATGTGAATGATTACGATTCTGTAGAGAAACGTATGGATTTACAACAAGCACTTAGTCAGTTAAAAGAGCAAGAACAGAAAGTACTGCTATTGGCTTTCCAGGAAGGTCAATCTCAACGTGCGATTGCTCAGAAACTTGGTGTTTCTCAAATGAGCGTATCTCGTATCCAAAAACGAGCAACTGAAAAGTTGAAGCAGATTATGTCGAATGCTTCCACTTCCGGATAAATACATTTAATGTATGTTACGAAGTGTAGCAACGATGCTAGGATACTTTGGAAAATAGATTATTATTAAAATGCGCTGTATTGTTCCGGAAAGGAATAGTATAAGCGCATTTTTTGTGCTATCGACTATTAACAGATCAAAAAACCTCTATATTCAATGCCTAAATCACATAAGGTGATTCATTGAATGTAGAGGTTTTTTGACTTTGATACTCATAATGATCACTATTATCTGCCTTGAGAAGCTTTAACATAATCTAGAATTTGAGCAATATAGTTTCCAATAAGAGGTAGAGAAACCATTTGGCTTAAAATAAAACCGAGAATAGCTAGAATTACAATCGTACCTAAAGATAACCCTAGACCACGTGCTGCACCTGCTACAAAGTTAACCACGAGCCGACGTTTCACACTGCTATAGTTCTCAATAATATCTTGAATCTCTGCTTTATCTAACGATTCTGCAATCTGATCCAGACGTTCATTGAGACGTTTCACTTCGTGACGTAATTCAAAAGGATGTTCGCCGATTGCCTCAGGTGGCTTAACGAGTTCTGGAGAGCGTGGTGATACTTCTTTGTTGTCATGAGCCATAGATGTTCCCTCACTTTCGTATAAATAATAAAATAAATTAAGTATAAATATCCGATATTCTATGAACGAGACATAAAAATAGCCGACTACAATGAGCCGGCTATTCGTGAATCACTATTAACGTGTAGGGAAGCTTGTGTTGTTACTACCCGGTGTGGACGTTGTAGAGTTCACTTCTTTTTTAACTTCATTGGTTTTGTTTTGAGCTTCTTTAGCAACATCGTTAGAAGCATCTTTCACATCTTTACTTACGTTGTCAGAAGCATCTTTGATGTCTTTAGCTACGTTTTGAGCAGCATCAGACAAAGAACTGCTTACTGTTTCTTTGTTGTCTGTAATTGATTTAGCTACATCTTTAGCTTTAGTAGAAACGGTTTGAGCTAGAGAAACAGCAGAATCGCTTACTAGACCCGCTACTTGAGAAGTTTGATCTGCTACAGTTGTAGCAATCTCTTTCGTACGGTCTGTTACATTACCAGCAACTTCTTTAGTTTTGTCTGTAGCTTCTACAAACTTCTCAGAGATATCTCCGCGTAATTCGCGACCTGGTTTTGGTGCAAACAACAATGCTGCTGCTGCTCCCAACAATCCTCCGATAAATACACCTTTTACAAATGTAGAACTTGTTTGAACTGGGTACTGTTTTTCTACTTCATTCATTATTAATCACTCCTTGATTTAATTTAGATCGATTTGTCTAAGCAGATCAACCTTTGTAAGTAAGAAAAGAATGCAGCCATATGTTATTCCTTAGTAAAGCTGTTCTTGAAGTTTAAGTATTATGTGTAGCTTACTTTAAGTATGGCTTGTATATGTGATGCGAGGACAAGGTTCAGGCTGTTCTTCTGAACAATCTGGAAACCAAACCAAGCAAAAACACAAAGATAGCAGTACCTAGTATAGCAGGAATAATAGCAAAATCTCCAATAGTTGGACCGAAATTACCAAATACTAAAGCACCTAACCAAGCACCTACAAACCCAGCAATAGCAGCACCTATAATGCCACCTGGCATTTCATTACCTGCAAGCGCATTACCAATAACACCAATAATGACTGCCATTACGATACTGATAATAATGCCCCACATAGTAATCGTCTCCTTTGCTGTACAATGAAATATGTTGATCATTATACCAATCAGTTAGCAGTTTGTCTTACTTCGTATATAAACCCAGTACCAAAAGGTGAAACATTCCATTTCTGTGATCAATAACGAATAGAAGTCCTTTGTGGATCGGATTTTCGCCATAAGTGCAAAGAATACGCACATGCAGTCAGCCAAAGTGAACCAGCAATATAGCCACCAATGATATCTGTAGGATAATGCACGCCAAGATATACTCTCGACAAACCAATCCCTACAATCAGAAGAATACCGCAAACAATAGGAAGAGTAAGTGATAATTGATGTCTTTTGCGATGCATGCCCCAAATGACAAAGAGCATACCGTACATAGCAGCTGCAATTGTAGAATGACCACTGGGGAAGCTATACCCTGAAGCATGGGTCCAGAATTCTAGATCAGGACGTGGACGCATAAAGAAAGATTTAAGCAATACATTAATTTGCCAAGCACCTGCGGTTGTGACAAGAAGAGCAAGGCCTTCGCGATACATATTATGAACCATCAATAGAATCGAAAAGGATAAAGCAACAAATACAGTAGAATAGAATGAACCCATATAGGTGAAAAAGAGCATAATCGTGCGAATAGGTTCTTCGTGGAATGTCCTTACATAAGATTGAAATCCTTTTTCCCATGTGTGTATATCGTATAATGCTATAGATTCAACACCCCATACGATTCCCCTCAATAATAGGAATGAAGCTATACCTCCTCCTACTAATATCATAACAATCAGTAGCCAAACAGGAAGAGATGAGAATCGTTGTGGCTGTTCGTTGTTAGAGTTGGAAAATTGCTCAGATGACATCGGTATCGCCTTCTTTCTTTACATAGAGTTATGTTTAATTTAACCCTAGTTTAACAAATGAATCGAATATAAAAAAAGCCTTCCCTATAATTAGGAAAGACTCATTCGTTTTATTTATTTTTTGCGTAAACGTCCTAATTCAGAAACTAAGGCTTCAACTTCGCTAATACTAAGGTTCGGATTGTTCATCACAATATCATAGACCTCTTGAATATCTTCGTATTGTTCGGTAGAAAAAGCAGAAGCTTGCATTGCCGCTCCACTTGCCATCCGAAGTTTTGTTTTGATGCCTTCAATCATAAAAGCTATATTTTCTTGGGTAGGTTGAGACAAATCCATGAATGGGTTCTTCCTTTCTTCATTAAGCATAGGCTTATTTTTTGTATTGTATCATGGATAATGAGGTCAAACCAATTATTTTGCGGTAACTTCTTGCATAGGGTAAAATGAGTATCGACAAGATGTATGATGTATTTGCCTATCTGATAGGTATATACGTTTATTAAAGGAGGGACATGGTTTTTATTATGATCAATCGTCGTTCCAGTCTGCTTCCTTACAATGATCAGGATCGTCGCAATGTAAATACACATGGATTGACTGATTTTTTTCGTGATATAGCAGCTCTTCATTCTATAGATCAATTAGCTTTTGTCTGTATTGGTACTGACCGTTCTACTGGAGATGCCTTAGGTCCTTTAACTGGTAGTGGACTGGCTGCATATGGTTTACCTCATATTATAGGAACAATGGATTTTCCATGCGATGCTCACAATCTTCACGAACGTATTCCACAGATTCCCGATCATCTACAAATTATTGCTATCGATGCTTGCCTAGGTAGACATCATACTGTCGGGTTATATAGTATAGGTGAAGCTCCACTTTTCCCGGCTTTATCGGTAGGAGGACGTTTTCCAGGAGTAGGTAATTACAGTATTGCTGCGATTGTAAATGAAAATGGCCCCAAACCTTATTGGACACTTCAGACGACTTCACTGTATAAAGTAATGAATATGTCACAAGATATTGTCCAAGCTGTTGTTCAAGGCCTAGGTATATTAAAATAAGATAGGAGATGGATATATGAGTCAGCCAACCGAACAGCAACCGATTAAATTACACTTTTCAGATAATGGTCAAGGTGAACCGATTGTATTATTACACGGTTTTCTAGGAAGTTCCGCATATTGGGATGAAGTGATTCCTCTTTTATCCAGACATTATCGGTGTATCGTGCCTGATCTGCGTGGACATGGTCATAGTCCTGTATCGACAGATCCTTATACAATAGAAGATATGGCAGCTGATGTGGTTACCTTATTAGATGAGCTTGATCTGAAGCAGGTCACTCTACTAGGGCACTCAATGGGTGGTTATGTAACGTTAGCACTTGTAGATCAATATCCTTCTTATATCAAGTCTTGGGGACTTGTACATTCGACTGCTTATGAAGATACAGAAGAAGCTAAGCAAAAGCGTTTAAATACGATTACACAGATTCGTACCAGAGGTATGATCGACTTTGTAGATGGATTTGCAGAAGGATTGTTTGCGACACATTTGGTCTATAAATTGCCAGACTCGATTTTGAAAGTAAAAGAGATCGGTTATATCACTTCTCCTGAAGGTGGATGTGGAGCAGCGGCTGCGATGCGTGAGCGTCCTGAACGATTGTCTATTATCCAAAATGCTAATGTTCCTGTATTATTAGTAGCCGGGGAATACGATCCGATTGCTCCACCAGATCGAATGTTTGTTGCAGACTCTACACGTATAACCACAGCAGTTATTCCAGATATTGCACATATGAGTATGATGGAAGCACCTGAACAGTTAGTCAATATTATTCATGATTTTATGCAAAATCAATTGAAAGATTAATATTAAAGGCGGGATAGGAATGTTCAGAAATGATTACCTTATGGGTATGATCGAAGATATGGCATCAGTCATTTCTAAAGTGTTCGGATTGAAGCAACAGAAGAAATTGACAGAAGCCCTCTGGGAACTGGATGATATGGTTCGCCAGAAGTTCCAATTGAATAATGGATTGATTAATCGGTTACCCGCAGAAGAAGTGATCGAATTATTCCGTATCGGTTCAGTCGTTGAAGTCGATCGCCTGCAAGCATTGGCCCGACTGATGCGTGAAGAAGCAGATATTTACGAGTTAAGTGAGAAAGAGCAAGAAGCGGTTGTGCGCCGGATCAAGTCATTGCATTTATTTTTGTATTGCGCTGTAAATGATGCCGATCGGACGATGTTTGATTATCCCGAGCAGATTGATCAATTGACAGATGAATTAGCAGATTATGGGCTATCCCCTGCAATAGAACATCTCTTTATCCAGTATGAAGAGCAAGAAGGGTATTATGATAATGCTTTAGATGCACTCAAGCGCCTAACAGAGCTTGATCCTGCATTAGCAGAGACAGAAGGTCACGCGCTGTATCAACGCCTATTAGGGTTAAACGATGAGCAGCTAGAAGAAGGTGGCGTATCTCGAGCAGAACTTACAACAGCCTCTGCCGAGCTAGAAGCCAAGTCAAATTAAGTTGAAAGACAGAAAGCGAGCTGTACATCATGGATTCATTGCAACGATTAATTACTCAATGTATCGAAGCTGGCGAGCTAATCACAGCAACACTTAGCCAACTTCGCAAAAAAGATAACGATTCTTTTACCAAAGTCATTATCAAACCGGTTGAATTGAAAAAGCAACTTCATTATCAATTTGCCTATCATTACAGCAACAAGGTAACTCACGATAATGTGCTACCTACAGAAGCGATACAAGTATTGTTCGCTTTATTACAAGAAACGATGCGTCAAGGATTACTGTGTACCCAAGAAGCTGATTATCAAGTATTGATCAGCAAAAAGTACAAAGTTTCTATTTTAACCAAAACACCGACCAAAACGTCTACCGATCTCAGTCATAATCGCAAAAAGCAATATATCCTTGAAGATGGCGAACCTGTTCCTTTTTTAATTGAACTGGGCATTATGAATGCAGATGGTAAAGTGTTGGCTCGTAAATATGATAAGTTCCGCCAGATCAATCGCTTTTTGGAAATGGTGCAAGATGTATTACCATCTTTGCCTGTAAACAAAGAACTTACGATTGTAGATTTCGGTTGTGGTAAATCGTATCTTACATTTGCCTTGTATCATTATCTAAATATTCAACAACATCGTCCGCTCAATATTGTAGGTCTAGACCTCAAAGCCGATGTGATCGAACATTGTAGCCAATTAGCCGAAAAGCTTCATTATGATCAATTGAAGTTTTTAGTAGGCGATATTGCAGATTATAACGAGCTTGAGCAAGTGGATATGGTGGTCACTCTGCATGCTTGTGATACAGCGACAGATGCAGCTTTAGAAAAAGCAGTGCGCTGGAACGCGTCTGTGATTCTATCGGTTCCTTGTTGTCAGCATGAATTGTTTAATCAGATTCAGAATGATACGATGAGCCCATTACTATCACACGGTATTCTTAAAGAACGGTTTTCTGCGTTAGCGACAGATGCTTTGCGTGCCAAACTATTAGATCTGTTGGGCTACAAAACACAATTGCTCGAATTTATAGATATGGAACACACACCCAAAAATATTTTAATTCGCGCAGTGAAAGCAGAAAATGAACAAAATGCTGAAATGTGGCAGGAATATACTGCATTTCGAGATATGATTCAAGCGAAGCCGTATCTTGAAAATGCTTGTAAAGACCTTCTACAGTCCTATCAAAAATCATTAGTATAATGAACATTTTATGGTATAATCCAAGCTGGATTCGCTGTTCCAAAGTGAATTCAGCTTTTTTCATGGTAAGCTAGATCATATATGCTTACGTACATAGTGGAATGGGTTCTGATGGCTGTGCTAAAATAACAGAACATCATGAATGCTGGCTTACTTGTACCGACATGGGAATACATACAGACAGGGATAAAGAGATAAAAGATACAAAGATAGAGTAAATCATAAGGAGGACTGGTGGAGATTATATCTGATATTATTGCCCAATTGTTACACTGGGTTCAACAGCTTGGCTATTTTGGAATTATGCTTGGATTAATGATTGAAGTGATCCCAAGTGAAATTGTATTGGCTTATGGTGGATACCTTGTATCTACAGGAGCTATCAATTATTTTGGAGCTGTCTTTTTCGGAACAGTAGGTGGCGTGATCGCTCAACTGTTTATCTACTGGATTGGACGCTATGGGGGTAGACCGGTACTTGAGAAGTATGGCAAATATATTTTGATCAAGAAAAGCCATATCGATCATGCCGAAGCTTGGTTTGATAAATACGGCTCAGGTGTTATTTTTACCGCACGCTTTATTCCTGTAGTACGACATGCGATTTCGATTCCAGCGGGTATCTCTCGTATGTCACATATGCGTTTTATTCTACTGACAACATTGGCTATCATTCCTTGGTCTGCTCTTTTTGTATATCTAGGAATGGCACTTGGAAGTCAATGGGAGCATATTGATGATATCGCTAGTAAATATACATTACCGCTTATTGTAGCAGCGATTGTGCTGTTAGCAGCTTACTTTTTGGTTAAATGGAAGATGAAGAACAAAAAGAAGGGTGGATAATACAATGAACAAACCGAACTTAGCAGATAAATGGGAACAGGGCATTTCTCCTGAACAATTTATGGAGGGTATGACTAAAAATAAAGAAGAATTCCATCATGGATATGAGTTATTCAATTGGACTGATTTAGATGATCATGAATTTTTTAAATTGTTAGCTCACCGTGATGATCTGCGTTCACTCATCTTAGCAGCAGATTGGTGTGGAGATGTGGTTCGCAATGTGCCGGTTGTTCTACGTGCGTTTGAAGAAGCAGAGATTCCTACCAAAATTTTGATTTTGGAAGAGAATTTTGACACGATGGATGATTATTTAACGATGGGTGGTCGTTCTGTACCTGTCGTAATTATTACAGATACAGGCGGACATGTACTTGCTCATTGGGGACCTCGTCCAGAGCACGTACAAGAATTAATGATCGCTTTCAAACAAGAGAATCCAGATCGTGAAGCGGCAGACTATCAAGAGAAGATGGCTGTTGTACGTCAAGGTATGGCGGAGCGTTATGGAGAAGGTTCGGCTTCGCACGCTATGATTATTCGTGAATTGCGTGAAATTTTATCGGGGGTGTAATGCATTTTGTTCAAAATAGAAAGTTTTTCATTAGGACCCTTACAGACCAATGCTTATTTATTAATCGCTGAAAATAGTTCTAATGCGATTGTGATTGATCCAGGTATGAATCCGGGAGCTTTGGTGCGTCGCATACAATCATTGAATCTAAATGTAGAAGCGATTCTCCTGACTCATGCTCACTTTGATCATATGGGTGGATTAGAAGAAGTGCGTACATTGTGTAATTGCCCTGTGTACCTTCATGATCTAGAAGCCGAGTGGTTAACCAATGCTAAGCTTAACGGTTCAGCGAATTGGTCTCAAGTCACACCACCGATTACAGCAGAACCTGCAGAATATGCGTTAGATGAAGGACAACAGTTGAAATTGATCGGACATACCTTCACGGTGTATCACACACCAGGTCATTCGCCGGGTAGTGTCAGCTTCCTTTGTGGCAAAGATTTATTTGCAGGCGATGTTCTTTTCCGAATGGGCGTAGGTCGTACAGATCTTACCGGGGGTAGTGAACGTCAATTGATCGATTCTATTCGTACCAAATTATATCGTTTGGCAGATGATGTAACCGTTTATCCAGGACATGGTCCAAAAACAACAATCGGTGCAGAAAAATCAAGCAATCCCTATGTTCCTGCTTAATTTCAGCTTATAAATGTAACATAATGAAAAAATGAGTCATCAAAAACACGTAAATGGGTGCAAGGCTCCTGTGTACGTGTTTTTGTTTTATTTATATTGGGTATCTAACAGTAAATGACATTAATCGACTTTTAATACGATATTAATGGTTATGCAAGTGTAATTAGCCTGATTTTTGGTAATAAAATTGGACATCATTATTTTTTTTTAGTATGATACAGAAATAAAGTAGATAAAGCTAGGGGGAGTTACACGATGCTGCATTTAGGAGAAAAAATCGTAGTTGTCGCTGATACCTTTGAGCAAAGTCTGCCTGTAGGAGATTACGGATATGTTATCGCATATGACCGTAACCCTGATAATGCCTTCGATTATGTCATTCGTATTCCTAAGGTCAATCGTAATTTCTTTGTACCTTCCGGTGATGTTGAGCCTGAAGAACGATTGCTCCAACAAGAAGCTGAACGAGTCGGACGCGAGGCGCTAATCGATTATGCTCTAGCGACACATAATGAGAAATTATTTTATCATATCATGAATGGTGAAGAGCTTCCCTTTGTTGAGGAGCCTTTAACGGATACTGTAGCGCAAGCAGATTTTGTGAAACAAATTAATTTGCGTGCATGGATTTAAAGAGTCGGCTTGCCGGCTCTTTTTTATTATCTACAAATAAGTCCAGATTTATTATAGAACTTCAATTGAATTGTCACCTTATGTACCCTATAATGAAAAAAGTTATTTTTAGCGAGGGAGGAAATCAAATTGAGTATCAATATCAATGATGTAGAGCATGTAGCTAAGCTAGCGCGTTTGGATTTGAGTGAGCAGGAGAAAGAAATGTTTACTGCACAGCTAAGTGCTATTTTGAAATATGCAGAAAAATTAAAAGAATTAGATACAGATGACGTGGAACCAACTACCCATGTATTACATTTAAGCAATGTCATGCGGGAAGATGAAGTTCACGAGAGCCTTCCGATTGAGAAAGTGCTACGCAATGCACCGGATGAAGAAGATGGACAATTCAAAGTACCTGCTGTACTGGAATAGATGCTTCAACAAGATAAATAACCATGAACAACAGAATTGAAGGAGGAATAGGCATTGACTTTATTTGATTTGAGTCTGAATGAAATACATAATCGGCTTCATGCCAAAGACTTGGCAGTCACCGACCTTGTAGCTCAAGCATTCAAGACCATCGGTGAACAAGACGACAAAATACAAGCATACCTTACACTCAACGAAGAAGGAGCAACCGAATCTGCCAAAGCACTCGATGAAAAGCTAGTGAGTGGAGAAGCACGGGGTCTACTTTTTGGTCTTCCTGTAGGGGTGAAAGACAATATTGTAACAGAAGGGCTACGTACAACATGTGGTAGCCAATTTCTGAAAAATTATGATCCTATCTATAATGCAACTGTAGCAGACAAGCTTCGTCAAGCAGATGCTGTGACGATCGGTAAGCTGAATATGGATGAATTTGCAATGGGCGGTTCGAATGAAAATTCTAGCTTTGCACCTGTTCGCAATCCTTGGAATCTAGATTATGTACCTGGTGGTTCAAGTGGTGGTTCAGCGGCAGCAGTAGCGGCAGGTGAAGCCTACTTTACACTGGGATCAGATACAGGCGGTTCTATTCGTCAACCTGCTTCGTATTGTGGAGTAGTTGGATTGAAGCCTACTTACGGTCTGGTATCCCGTTTTGGATTAGTCGCTTTTGCTTCTTCTTTGGATCAAATAGGCCCATTAACCAAAAATGTAGAAGATTCTGCTTATGTCTTACAAGCGATTGCTGGTTATGATGCTAAAGATTCTACATCTGCTAAAGTCGATATTCCTGATTATGTAAGTGCATTATCTGGAGAGATTAAAGGTCTTAAAATTGCTGTTCCTTCTGAATACATCGGTGAAGGTGTCGATGCAGAAGTGAAGCAATCCATTATGGATGCTTTGGCTGTCTTAGAAGGATTAGGAGCAGAGTGGGAAGAAGTTTCTTTGCCACATACAGAATATGCAGTAGCTACGTATTATTTACTTGCTTCTTCTGAAGCTTCTTCTAATTTGGCTCGTTTTGATGGTGTTCGTTATGGTGTACGTGCAGAGAACCCGGGCAACTTGTTAGAGTTGTATCATCAATCCCGTAGTGAAGGTTTTGGAGATGAAGTAAAACGCCGTATTATGTTAGGAACTTATGCTTTAAGTTCTGGTTATTATGATGCTTACTACCTCAAAGCACAAAAAGTACGTACATTGATCAAACGTGATTTTGATAATGTATTTGAAAAATATGATGTTATTATTGGACCTACTGCACCTACGACAGCTTTCAAATTAGGTTCGCAATTGGATGATCCTTTAACGATGTATCTTAACGATATTTTGACGATTCCGGTAAGTCTTGCAGGCGTTCCAGCGATTAGCGTTCCTTGTGGATTCGCTTCCGGTCTACCTGTAGGTATGCAAATTATTGGCAAAGCCTTCGACGAACAGACGGTTTTGCGCGTGGCACATGCTTTTGAACAAAATACCAATCATCAACAACGGCCGCAGCTCTAAAACCGTGTGAAGAAGGAGGAAGCTATCAGTATGTCCAATTACGAAACAGTCATCGGACTTGAAGTTCACGTTGAACTACATACCAAGTCCAAAATCTTTTGCGGTTGTTCTACAGCATTTGGTGCACCTGCTAATACGCATACATGCCCTGTTTGTTTAGGTCATCCAGGCGTATTGCCTGTACTGAATCGTCAAGCTGTAGACTACGCCATGAGAGCAGCACTAGCTATCAATTGTAAAATAGGCGATGTGAGCAAATTTGATCGTAAAAACTATTTCTATCCGGATTCCCCTAAAGCTTATCAGATTTCTCAATTCGACCAACCGATCGGTGAACATGGTTGGGTTGATATTGAAGTGAATGGTACAACTAAGCGTATAGGGATTACCCGTTTACATCTAGAAGAAGATGCAGGTAAATTAACACATACATCAGGTGGGTACGATTCACTGGTTGATTTTAACCGTGTGGGCACACCACTGATTGAAATTGTATCTGAACCGGATATTTCTTCGCCGGAAGAAGCTCGTGCTTATTTGGAGAAAATTCGTGCGATTATGCAATATTGTGATGTGTCTGATGTGAAAATGGAAGAAGGATCACTTCGTTGTGATGCGAATATCAGTCTTCGTCCAGCTGGGCAAAAAGAATTTGGAACCCGTGCTGAACTTAAAAACATGAACTCTTTCCGTGGTGTACAAAAAGGGTTAGAGTATGAACAATACCGTCAGGCTGAGATTTTGGATGATGGCGACAAAGTGATTCAAGAAACACGCCGCTGGGATGAAGCTCAAGGCAAAACATTATCAATGCGTGGCAAAGAAGAATCGCATGATTATCGTTATTTCCCTGATCCAGATCTAGTGACTTTGCATATTGATCAAGCATGGAAAGATCGTATTCAGGCTTCTATTCCTGAATTACCAGATGCACGTAAAGCGCGTTATACTTCTGAATATGGGTTACCTGAATATGATGCAGGTGTGATTACATCTTCCAAGCCTTTGGCTGATCTATTTGAAGAGAGTCTAACGTATACCAGTGATGCCAAATCCGTCGCGAACTGGATGCAAGGAGAATTACTTGGTTATTTGAATGCCAATAATCTTGAATTAGCAGCCGTTCCTTTAACAGGGCAAGCATTAGGTGAATTGATCGGACTGATCGAAAAAGGCACAATTAGTAATAAAATTGCCAAAACGGTATTCAAAGAAATGCTTCAATCCGGCAAATTACCACAGCAAATCGTGGAAGATCAAGGATTGACTCAGATTAGTGACGAAGGTGCGATCAAAGGTATTGTTGAAGCTGTGATCGCCGCCAATCCACAGTCTGTAGAAGATTATCAAGCAGGCAAAGACAAAGCAATCGGCTTTTTAGTGGGGCAAGTTATGAAGCAAAGTAAAGGCAAAGCGAATCCGGGCATGGTTAACAAACTATTGGCTGAATTATTGCCTCGCTAATCTGGCATAATCCCGGGATGATAAACAGATATAGGGGCATGCCATATGGCATGTCTCTTTTTTTAGCAGATAGTACTTTTGCCAATACTATATGGGGAAGTAAAGGAGTGATCTTGTGATCCAGAAATGCATATTAGAAGATGACCATACGGTTCAGCAAATATGGGCATTACAACATATTGCTTATCGCTTAGAAGCACAGCTCATTGGCTTCAAAGAACTTCCACCATTACTTGACACGGTAGAGACTATTCGTCGGTGCCGTGAAACCTTTTATGCCTATGTGAATGAATATGAAGAAATTCAAGGTGTAATTTCTATTGAAAGAGAAGAGCATGATACATTAACGATTGCTCGTATGATGGTCCATCCTTCTGCTTTTCGTCAAGGGATTGCAAGTCAATTGATTGAACATGTATTTGCAGAGTATCCTGATGTACCTTTATATATCGTATCAACAGGTCAACTCAATCAGCCTGCGGTATCGTTATATAAAAAGTATGGATTTTACCCGATTGAGACGTTTGAAGTAGCGCCAGGTGTCAAATTAACTACTTTTCACCGTCCTAATCCTGCTTTAGCTCACACAGGGGAGGATTCGAGTGACTAATGTCTGATCCCTGGTATATTACCAATGTTCATATTTTACTTCGTTTACTAGCTTCAATGCTGATGGGCGGATTGATTGGTTGGGAACGAGAGCGATCTAGCCACGCAGCAGGGCTACGAACGCATATTTTAGTTTGTGTGGGCTCTACTTTGATTATGATGTTATCAGTCTACGGATTTGCTGAATTTGTCAAAGAACCGAATGTGCGACTGGATCCAGCTCGTTTAGCAACAGCTGTTATTTCTGGTATCGGATTTTTGGGAGCAGGGACAATTTTATTTACAGGTAAAGCGATTACTGGTTTGACAACAGCAGCTTCGCTTTGGGTAGTGGCTGCCATCGGTTTGGCTATTGGAGCTGGTTTTTATTTTGCAGCTTTTGTATGTACATTGATCGTTCTATTGAATTTGTGGGTACTTAATATCGTAGAACAACGTTATATTCGTCGTAGCAAAGATCATCAGATTACGATTGAAGGGATAGCAGGTACGTTAACATTGGATAAAATATCCCGTTTTATGGATAGCGAACATATTCAGATTAAAAAAGTAACCTATGTCAAAGAACGTGGTGGTATTAGTATGACATCTGAAATGTTGGTTACCGAACTTCGCTTGAATGTCATTATCAAGCATGAATATGATTCTTTAGAGTTGATAGGTAATATTCAAAAGATCGAAGGTGTGACCGCAGTAGCTATTGAGTAAAGGCAAAGAACAAGGAGGCATGATCAACAGTGAAAAAGACCCCTGCCAAACTACCACTCAAACGCAAATTTATCGCTGTTTTTATCGCTGCTATTCTTCCTGGATTCGGTCATATGTATCTAGGATTGGCGCAAAGGGGAATACAATTTATTGCTATTTTACTGCTTGATATTGCTGCCCTTTTTTATTTTACATCCAAAGGCATTCAGATCAACGTTCCTCTTTTGATATTATTAGCACTGATGATTCCAGTTATTTATTTCTATAATGTGTATGATGTTCTGCAATCTACAGATTGGATTAACGATCATATCCGTGCGCTTATTCCCAAATACAAGCGCCGCAAATCATTTGCAGGAGTACGCGGAATTTCATTTGGTTTAGTCTTAATGGCAGAAGGATTACTGATCTTTATGTTTTTAGTACGACCGTATTGGCTGCGTAATGTTGTCAGCTTCTGGGGTGGTTATATTACAGCGGTCATTTGTATTGTGATCGGTGTAGGGTTACTTGCTTTTCAAATGGTACGGATTTATCGATCGATTCATAAATCAACGTCATCTGCTAAATCTCAGGCTGTAGGAGGTGCTAGCAATGACAGGCAGAATTAGAGTAGGACGAATAACAGCTTCATTGTTATGGATAGCCTTAGGTATTTTAATTAGTGTGGATCAATGGAGTGGTGGCAGTCAGCTACTTATTTTACTTCAATGGTGGCCACTTATTCTAGTATGTTGGGGTTTGGAATATATTATATTTTATATCCTTTCCCGTCGTAAACGAATGAGATTCCGCTTAGATATCAAAGGAATACTGACTGCTGTGATTGCAGCGGCAGCTATTTTTTTCGTGACCGAACAGAATCAATATTTATATCTATGGAGTAAAGTCAGTCTTGATCTAACAGCGGCTTCTTCCGAATTTAGTGAAGCTTCGGGTAATCGAATCGAATTAACACCTGTATCAATTCCAGTCGATGAAGATACCGACGAACTGACCGTAGAAGGAATCAATGGAGACTTGATCGTTCATCGTGGTGATGTAGATAAGATTGAAGTACGTCCGGTAGTCTGGATTGATGAGATTGAAGCCGATGAAGCACAGAAGATTGCGGATGCTACGACTATCGAAGTGTCAGAAGGGGATGAGATCTCGATTCGTCCACAGACACAGACGTATGGTGAATCCAATAATCGTCAGCCTAGAATCAATATGGAGATCACTTTACCTGAAAAGAGTCGGTTAGATATTAATGCTCAGACAACGAATGGTAAAGTGACTATGACTAATGTAGAAGCATTACGTAATATTGCAGTACGTTCAGGTAACGGTAGCTTAATTATGCGTAATCTAGTCGGCGATATCAAAGCACAGACCGTTAACGGAAATATGGATATTTCATCGATTCTTGGTAATGTCGATGCAGATACCAAACAAGGCACATACAAAGCGAGCGATATCAGTGGAATGGCTAAGCTGTATACACAAGTCGGCGATGTTTCACTAACAGGCGGTCTTGGTGATATTGATGTAAATACAAGAAATGGTAACGTGATGGTAGATGAGGCGAATTTTGCAGTCAAAGCTGAATCGTTAAATGGAAATATTGAGATTCGTTCAGTAAGTATTGGTGGAGATTGGTCTGTGTATAGTGCAGTCGGTGTGATTCATCTCTACTTACCACCAAACGGCGATTACAAAGTGTCAGGTTCCAACAGCTATGGAACAATCAATACTGATTTGCCTTTAAAAGTAGAAAAAAGAACCATCACAGGTGAATTTGGTACAGCCGATCATGCGATACAAGTAGATGGTAATGGCGACTTGAATATTATGCGTAATAGTGATGCTATGGTTAAAGACAATGACGACCAAACGATTGATCCAGCGAACCCAGAAGAGACTGATGCTTCTTCAAATTCAGGATCACCAAGCACCACAGAAAGTAAGAATACTACCAATACCGATGAACCAGTGACAGAGTCTCCATCAACGAACTAAAAGAGGTTGCGTTGACAATCCTCTTCATCTACCCGTACAATTAAAGTTGACGAATGTCTGCCTTGTCTGGTCACTTTCTTCTTTTATTAGTTCTTACCGGACATACAGTTTTTTTCGGAAAGTTCAATAAGGCGGTGAATAAGATGACGACAAGTGTGCAACACGCATTGGAACAGCTCAAAGTCAGCGGCGTACGGATTACACCGCAACGTCATGCGATTTTAAGTTATTTACTAGAATCCATGGAACATCCAACAGCAGATGAAATTTATCGTTCGTTAGAACCTCAATTTCCAAGTATGAGTGTAGCTACGGTATATAATAATTTGAAAATGTTTATTGAAGCAGGAATGGTGCATGAATTAACATACGGTGATAATTCAAGCCGATTCGATGCTAATATTACAGATCATTATCATGTGATCTGTCAGCAGTGTGGCAAAATCGAGGATTTTAGTTATCCTTCGTTAGAAGCAGTAGAACAACAAGCAGCTAGGCATACAGGATTTCAGATTTCTGGGCATCGGATGGAGCTTTATGGAACTTGCGCAGATTGCAGAGGCTTGAATCAACAGTAATTTCAAAAGCGCGAGAAACCATATGGTTTTTCACGCTTTTTTTATTAAAGTCATGCATCAAACGCTATTTAACAACAAGAGCTTGAATAACAAAGCACAAGGAGGATACTTTGAATAGAAAAGAACGAGCACATCTACACAGATCAAACAAACGTCGTTGGTGGGTATTAGGTTTTGTAGCTTTTTTAATAATCGGTTGGATTATATTTGAGATTTTCCCTAACCCTTTACATAAAGACCCGGATTGGAAAGGACTAGCTAAACCTATTTTTATCAAAGGTGAGATACTACCTTATTCGGCTATCGGAACAGGAGATTCTTTACAACTCCCTTTACCGGTTTTACAAGAACAGATCGATCCTAACATTCGATATGAAGAAGCAACACAATCCGTCATTCTAACAACAGATCGTAATCTCGTACAACTACAAAGTGGAAGTAAAGACGCACAACTTAATATGAAATCAGTACAATTGCGATTTGCTCCTCAACAAGAAGGGGAGGTTTTGTACGTACCACTCGCTCCGCTCAAAGAAACCTATGGCATTAATGTCTACGAAGATCCTACAACAGGTGCTGTAATTTTGTTAAAAGCAGGCGAGAAAGTCCAATACGCACATACTGTAACCGCAGGAGCAGATCAGACGGTTGCCTTACGTGTAGAAGCAGATATTCATTCTCGTATTTATACAGATGTCCCTCAGAATGCTAGATTGCGCATATGGGAGACAGGAGAAGAATGGTATACAGTACAGTTAGATAATGGATATGTCGGGTATATGCAGAAGGATAGCGTAGTCTTAGACGATTTGGAGACAGTATCCGTCCCGAAGATGCCTGATAACCGAGTAAACAGGGACTGGGCAGGGAAAAAAGTAAATCTAACGTGGGAAGCCGTCTATGAGCGTCAACCAGACACCACCAAGATCGGTGAGTTACCTGGAGTTAATGTAGTCAGTCCTACATGGTTTGAGATCGTTGATAATACAGGGAATGTACGTAGTAAAGCAGACATGCATTATGTAAATTGGGCTCATAATCGCAACAAAGAAGTATGGGGATTGATCAGCAACAACTTTGATGCAGATATGACCACAGGTGCTTTATCAACCTATGAGAATAGAAGTCGAGTCATATCACAAATATTAGAATATGCTGATCTTTATCAACTAGATGGGATCAATATTGATTTTGAAAGTGTGCATACAAGCGATGGACCTAATGTAACTCAATTTGTACGCGAATTACGACCACTCGCTCTTCAGAAAGACCTTGTACTTTCGATGGATGTAACACCAAAGTCCAATAGCGAACTATGGTCCAAATTTTTAGATCGTGAAGCATTAGCACCTTCTTTAGATTATATGATGCTGATGGCGTATGACGAACATTGGGCAGCCAGCCCCAAGTCTGGTTCAGTCGCTTCATTACCATGGGTGGAAAAAGCAGTGAATCGTGTTCTAGAAGAAGATGAAGTTCCGGCAAATAAATTGATTTTGGGAGTTCCTTTATATTCACGCGTATGGACAGAGAAGACGGAAGATGGTAAAACCAAAGTCTCATCCAAAGCATTAGGAATGAATGGGATCGCAGAATTAATCAAAGAAAAGAAATTGTCACCGAAGTTCGATCAGACGACAGGACAGAACTATGTAGAATACCAAGAAGAGAGTACACTCAAACGGATCTGGATCGAAGATGAAGTTTCTCTAACAGCAAGAGTAAAACTTGCCCAAAAGCTCAATCTTGCTGGAGTCGCTTCATGGACACGTAGTTTAGGTGACGAACGTGCATGGAATACACTATCTAAGATTGAAAAATAAGATGGAGCAAGCAATAAGATGACACAGTAAATATAGAACAACTATATGAATGCAAAGGCTAGAATACTTACTCAGCATCGTCTGATAGGTATTCTAGCCTTTTTTTACATAGTCAAATGATTTCAAAGAATACAATAAAATTACGCCTTTATGTAAATTACTTAGATTTCAAGCAGGAAAGGTATTCCAAATTGTAGAAATAAGTTCTATAGCTATAAAAACGATGAGTCAACTTTCAACCAAATGAAGGAGGACAATGTGGAATTAACTAACCTTTCTTTTCTACATGCACAATCCAATCACCGTAAGATTATCGGAGCCGTTGCATCGAAAAGTCAAAACCAGCAATTCAATGGTTCACTTTTACATGATTTTGAAGTTCTTATTATCGTTGTATGTAGCTACCATGAACAAGTCGAAATCATCGAGCATCGTATTGATGGATCGAATACTCACGTACAAGTGATATATGTGGATCAAGATATGTTAGAGCATTGTATGATAACCGGAGACAATCGTATGATGATTGAACACTTTCTGAATGGCGAACTACTCTGGGATACAGATGAACAGATAGACAAGTTAAGACAACAATTCATGCACTTTTCCAGTCCTCTACGAGAGCGTAGAATATTTTTAGAATTCACCCATTTTTTAACGTTGTATGTAGAAGCAAAGCACTATATGAAGCAGAACCAAGTGATGGATGCTTATAATAGTATTTTTCAAGCATTACAACACTGGGCAAGAATTGATTTATCTGAAAAAGGCATCTATCCAGAATCAGCAGTCTGGGAACAAGTCAGAACCTTAAAGCTTGATGTATACAAATTATACGAGCAACTGGCTTTCAGTGTAGAAACCATGGAGCAACGAGTAGAATTGGTTTTGCTAGCTTGTGAATTCTCTGTGATGTCCAAAATGAGAGAATGTTCATCTATACTCTTTCAAGTTCTTCGAAGTCGCAAACAACCATGGAGTGTCAAAGAATTAGTACAACATCCTGATCTATCGCATGTAGGCAATATGCTACCTATGGTTATTCGTAAGCTCGTATACCGTTCATTGATCAATGAAGTGGTATCTTGGCGGCCTGAACAAGCAGGAGGAGAAAGAGAAATACGTTATTGGCTCAACCGATAACAACCGAAGAAATCAACAATTAGAAACGAAGCGGAATATAACTATATTCGACTCCTAATCATTTGCTAAATAAGTAGTTGACTTGGATCAACATTCTATGATAAATTATAAAACGTTCCGCTTCAACGGATACAGTCATCAACATCATATAATTCTTCTATATAAGAGAAATCTTATAAACGAAAATTAAAAAGCTTTTCAAAAAAAAGTGTTGACGAAATGAAATGAGCATGATATATTATAAGAGTTGCTGATGCGATAACGCGTCGGTGCAC
>NZ_QGAD01000035.1:0-8648 GCF_005233705.1 Paenibacillus sp. CFBP13512
AATTAGGAATTTTTTCATAAATAATTTTTTTTTTTAGAAAATACTAACAATCTTTTACATTTAGAAATTAAATCGCGTAGTACGTCTTTGATCTAGAAATAAGTAGCTTTTGATAAGCAAGTACCTCTACAATTTTACCATCCTATTCCCTGATGTAGATTTATACAGTCAATTTTATTCCATTTGCTTTTGCCCAATTTCCGATCATTTCCAAATGATACGTACCACATTCTTTGATCACCGTGGAGAGTCGGTTAGTATGATTTATTATAGCTTGATTATTTAGATAACTTACTTTGATCGATGTCACATTCTCAGGATCAAGCTTCAATTCTATTTTATCAATTTTAATAGATATCCCAATCTTTGGATTAATGTAAGTTGTCTTACGATCTTCATTTACTACGTTACCAATCTTTTTCTCTTCCATCTTTTTGTAGTATTCCATGATTTCATCAATATAATGTTCAGGAATATCACACTTGATTTTTTCAATAATTGCTTCAAATCTTCTGCGACTAATAGAGAATTTTAGGCTTTCAAATAACTGGTACTCTCTAAAAGTCATATCCAAATAGTGCGACATTTCTTTCTGTGAGTATATTCTGCGTCTAGCCTTTATGATTGTTTTCATAACATCATTAACAAATGCCATTATTCTTGACCTGATTGCAACATGATACTGTCTGTAAAAATCTCAATAAAATTGTCTTGATTCAGGAATTTTACATAGCTTATATGCCTCTCAACCGTATCATGTTTTAGTTCTACATCAAACAGATTAAATTCTATTTCGATTCCTGTAACAGTCGTTGCATCAAACATAAGTTCTTTATACATCTACAACACCTCTTCCTCAGATATTTTATTTGGTAAGACAGTATTAAATGAGTATTTAGGCTCTAATTCCGAATCGTTAAGCTCTAAACCAAGAAGTAACTTCTCTTTTCGAGCTACTTTCGGTTAATAAGGAAGTTATTTCTGCTAATACAATATCGCTTGGAATTGCATATTGTTCAGGGTCTTGTACTCTTCTAGGCGCATATTCTTGAATTAATTTCATTTGTATATAATCGTTTCCTGCTGCCAACGAATCTGATCCATATAAGTCACTTCTCAAAGAAAATACAGGAATTGATAATTGATATACTTCTTTATTACTGTCTGTTGCATGATGTATAAGAGTATATGATATTCGATATTTTCTCCATTGGACTTCATGTATTAATTTGAATGCAAAAATGTTATTTGGTATAACTTTTTTCTCGTCACACATATAACAAGCCTTATTGTCAGTGTCTATTTTCCCTGATCCAAAACATACTGGGCAATCTCTAAAGATAATTTGTTTATCAAGATATACTTTTCCTTCCGGATCGTATTGAAAACCGACTGTGTCTCCTTCTATTAAATTAAGATGATCACGAATTTCTTTAGGTATTGTTACCTGTCCTTTACTGCTAATCGTAGATTTAAACATATTCATACCTCTTTCTTTACTTTTCTTTACTTATGATTGTAAGATAAAGTAAAGAATGATTCAACATGAAAAATTATCTTGTTCTACTTTTGTAGAATGCAATATTTTCTATATTTTTGCAGAAAAAATCGATTCAAGTTATTATTTCAGGATAAGACGTGATCTGGTTACTTCAATTGAATTAATCATGTGATACATATGTAAAATGCCTTTATGAATCATATCTTTCCACTAAAAATGCAGATACATCTACATAGACGTATCTGCATTTTATTAGTGATTACTTTACTCTAGACCCAATGCATTTCTAAACTCCATAACATTTTGATGATCACTCTACGGCTTTTACTTAGATTCCATGAACAAACATGAGCGTTGTACGCATGTATCGGTAATATTCAGTCCCTTGTTTTTTAATATAAATGTTTGCAGGAGCCCCTGGTCTACCGGGGAAAAAATACATTTGATCTTTGTAGGCTCCTTCCCCTTTCGTAAACTTCGTTAACTTCTCCCCTTTTAGATCCTCTATATCCTTATATGTCCACTTTTCTCCATACGCTTCAATTTGCGGAGCGTGAGCTTCTAAGCGTTTCACTGTAGAATATAAAGTGGGCGTGCGATTGTAAAGGAGTAGCACCTCTACACCAATATAGATTACACATAGTACGCCGATTGCCAGCACCCATTTAGCTGCTCGTCTGCGCATATTGACACCTCTATTTCTGTATTAATTCCCTTTTACATACACATAGGTCATCACTTGAGTATTCCATGTCCCCCATTTCACATAATAATCGCCCGGTTCGGAAGTCCAGTTATTTTTAACTACTAAATATTTTGAATTAGACTCTAATAGTTTACGTACATATTCTTTGTACCCTACGACAGTTACGGTATGATTTCCATAGTGAGTTTGTCCCCAATAGCTTTGTAATACAGGGGCACCTATGTCAATGCGATCTCCATACTCTGCATACGTTGCTAATGAAATATTTTTAGCATACGCTGTAGGCACTCCATGTTCTCTCATATACTGCTGGAGTCCACTTGGAATATTAAGATAATTAGTTAATCCCGTGCCAGCATCTTGATATGTGTTCATTGTTTTTCGTAATTCTAGAGCAATACTTCTTGGATCACCTGTCGGATTTAAGGAAGGATATTGTTCAGCAAACCACATGACGATATTGGAACCCGCTGTTGGAGAGCATCCTACAGCTTCACCCGGTGAATATTCCCATTGTTTTAAACTTTTCACACCATTAATATAATTTTTGTCAATCCGTTTATAGGTTGGTTCCCAACTACCCGGATTTTCAGATGTTACACCATGTTCAGGATCATACCCATGTACATCATCTACTGCTGAAAGAACAATACTCTCAACTTGTTTCCACTTTGCCCGATTTGCCTCACTGTAGGCAGGCTCTGGATAGCTTAAATTCGCTTCTTCTGTCTCTAAGTCAGTAAGAGAATACGCTCTCATGGTATCATCTACAGCCACTTCATCACCTGTATTACTTTCTACTTCTACAGCTAATTTAATACCCCCGTACCATACCAATTTCGACTCTTCGATTTTGGGAGCTACAAGTGAGCGATTTTGACTTTGGATTTGGGATAATGCTACAGATTCTGCTTCTTCTTCATCCAGCGCTTTATTTTCTGTCCACATCAACACCGGTTCTTCATCTGCAAAAGCACTGATTAATGAATATCCTTCAGCTTGACCTCCTGATCCTTGAAAGTTAACGCGGTAGGCTACCAGTTGACCACTTGGATCATACACATCTTCTACTACCCCTATACGTGTTTGTTTGTTCCAGTTCTTTGTATCTCCTTCTCCCACTACATTAACGAGCACCGAAGCAGCTGCCTTTTGAGCTAACTCTCTGGTTACCATTTTGTCCAGAGAAACCGCATAGGTATTTAGAGGAAGAGCTGGGAGAAGCAGAGCACAACTGATCACGCTCATGATTAATTTCTTACGTAGCTTCACATTCATCGCTCCTGTTATGTATATGTATAATGCATCTGCATTATCAAACTTACTGTAACAGAGTATTAAAACAATTTGTTTACTTTAATGTAATAATTAGGAAATAATACTATTAATTATAGACTACTACACTATTTAGACATATTAGACTGCCTCAAAAGGAAAAATGAACCTAATTCGTCCCTTCAGCTGTGATCATCTTTTCAGCTTCAAGGAAAATGCCATTCAACTTTTAATAGTTGAATGGCATCCATAAATACTTGACTTTACATTTTATTAAATCGTAACTAACCAAAGCTTATGATTATCATTTAATCTTTCTTTTTCTTTACGATACATTTCTCTGAAGTAGTTGAGTCGCAGATGTCCTTCTAGCAAATGATAAGGTTTTCCCATATCAGGAAAATCTTCTTCAAATGCAATTATTGGTATGTTAAGTGGTGAATCATTTTGAAATACAATTATAGGTACGTTCCAGGTATTATGCGTTAACATGTATTTTTGCAACCAATTTGGGTCATCTGATTCGTAAATATGGTATCCTAAATTATCAATCATTCCAGATTCGTATGATTTTATGTTGTTGAAGATCTCATCTTTTGACCATGACTTCTCTTGAAATTTCATCTTTTGAAAGTCTAAAAATGCATAGTCATCAATATCTGAATGATGTCTGTAAATCCAGTTTTCTAAGGCACATTCAGGAAAGTTCGGAAGTAAATGACCAATACGTTTCTTGTATTCAATAAATAGTTCTTTATCTTCTACTTCACTACCAAGTGGTTTCAAACTCAAAATAAAATCTTCATTCATTAGAATCCCCCAATTGCATGCGTCTAACTTCTAGCTCATGTCGACGCTCATCTAGAATCTGTTCGATCGTTGCATCTTTCTGAACCAAAGAGAGACCATTCTTTTGTTTTTTGCGTTGTTGAGTTTTATGGATATCGAATAACTTGTATTTCCTTTTTTGTTCTGGATAAGAAACGTAAGCAACCGATTCAGCAATCGGCTTTAATCCCATGCGATTTAATTTATTTTGAGTAAATAAGTGGTCAGGTACTTCTTCAGGTAAATACTCTAATGTTTCATCCATATTCAAAAGCATCTCCTACATTAACGTGATTTTTCCTCAAGTATGATTATTGGATAACTACACTTCTATAATATCAGTAATTGATCGCAAAGAAATACAGACTTTCTCAAAAGTATCTTTGCTAAGTACTATATGTTGTTGTAGAGAATCAACTTGGTATATCCTTCCTGATACATCAACTATTCTTCGCTCGTGATAATAGCTAATTTTCACTAACGACTGCTTATAGTGCAGAAGTTGGATAGCCTGATTGATTTCCGCTACACGATCACTAGTTAATATAGGTTTGTTTACATCTTCTTGAGAAGCATACCAGGCATTAATCGCGTCTTGATGTTCAGGCAATATCATTGACTTACGCCATGTTTTGGCTCCACGTCCTTTAAGCTCATCCACTATAATGTCCCCCTATTTTATGTGATCGCTGGATAGCAGTTCCTGCTTCACTAATTGAAGAAGCTCGTAGAATAGCAGCAGAACCAAATTTCGTCTGGATGGTATCTATCGTTTTACCTAATCTACGTAATTTTTCATCTGTAGCGTGAACAAATAAATCCATTTGAATTTCATCATCATCTACCAAGTTTGAAACAGATACAGCTACATGCCTTATACGCCCGTCTACTGTACTTTGATCCAACAATAAGCAACAACTCTCATACAGATATTTAGACAGATCAGAGGCAGATAAGAGTGTTATAGAACGACTATAAGACGTAAGTAAATCTAAACGGTTATATCGTAAACTCAAGGATACGGTATGGGCAGCTAGATGTGCAGATCGTAGTTTACGGGCTAAATAGTCAGTTGCCTCATAGATCACAATCTTTGCTTCAGATACACTATAATCTCTAGCAAGAGTATTCCCTCTTGAGAATCCTTTACGGATCTCAAGGGTAGGATCATGATGTACGGGAGACAAATCAATACCCCAAGCATGCATATAATATTCTTCACCCATAACACCATACGTTCGTCTCAGCCATCCTAACGAAGTATGAGCTAAGTCTTTTAAAGTGAAAATACGTGCTCTATTAAATTGTCTACGCATTTTTTCACCAATGCCCCAGACTTCTTCTACGCGTAGGGGCCAAAGTAATTCCGGCACGTCCTCATAACGACATTCAGCAATACCGGCATGTTTTGCCTGCGTATCCAAAATCACTTTACTGATAAATTTATTTGGACCTATTCCGATGGAGGCTGTAATTCCTGTTCTGTTTAGAATCGTTTGTTTAATATCGACAGCAGCTTCCCATGCAGTTGGATAAATATTGTTTGTAGAATCCAGACAAACTATCATTTCATCAATAGAGTAGATATGTATAGCCTGAGCAGGAACAAACTCGTTTAAAATTCGAACAATTTGCATAGAGACATCCAGGTAACGTTGCATACGGGATTCGAAGACGTGAATATGATGTGTACGAGGAATTTGAAATAAGCGACTACCGGTCCGAATTTGATAACGTTGCTTGAGAGCAGGCGATGCAGCTAGTACTACGCTACTGGAAACTTGAAGATCTCCAACAACGGCAATCATAGCTTGAAGTGGATCAAGTTGATGATCAACAGCTTCTACTGAGGCATAAAAACTTTTCATGTCTACACAGATCATTCGATGTACTTTAAGCTTAGAATAATCAAATAGCATAGCTATCCACCCCTATTATAAGAACATTTGTTCCTATAATAGCATGAAAAATTTTTTTTAGGTACTATTTTAAATATAACCAACGCAATTTTCAAAAATCTATAACATTTATGGGAAATTCAGAAGTTAAACCCTCAATTTTGTTAGCACCAAACGTAAGCTGTCTATGTAGTCGTTAGATGCAGATATTATTTAGAATATTGTACCTACAGATCAATACTCCGTTAAAATTAACAACAAAATGCCATCCAACTTTAATAGCTGGATGGCATTTGCTAAGACATGGAAACTATTTATTTAATCTTTACTGTATTAAATATTTTATTTCTGAAAGGCTAGTGATTATATCATCAAGCGTTGATACTATTATTGCAACAACTTTATCGTTTAAGGGGTCAGAATAAGGTAATGTTAAAATACACGAATACTCATCTGTTTTAAAAATAACATCAATAAAATAAAAGGGGTTATTTGTTATAGGTGGAAGATTTTTGGATTCAACAATAGTCTCTATATCAGAGCTAAGATTAAGAATTTTGCGATCAACTTGAATCGGGAAAGGTTGATTCAAGTCTTTCACATAGCTCTCAATGCCATCTAACAAATCACCATTCCAAACTCTTCCTTCAACTATATTCTCCTTTAGAACAGCTATTTTAAGGTTAGGAAAGAAACTATCAAATAATTCATTTATTTTTTTATGGATAATTGTCTCTCTTTTTTCTTTAATCATGTCTTGATTAATGTCTACTTCCAATCGTATGACCCAATTATCAGATCTTGTGTTTCCTGTTTTTGAAAATTCGATAGTACAATCACTAACCAGTATACTTAAATTGTACCCGGTAGTTAATGTAACATTACCTGCCCATTTTGGTTGTTTGTTCTTATAATTTGATGTTTCAACTGATAAACGTGTATACATACCATCAAAAAGTTCACTTATTTTCTCTTCTAGTTCATTCATATTGATTCCTCATCTATATTGAAATTTAATTACAAAGATAACATTCATAGATATTATGCTGCTTTCTTTAGGTTATACGATATTAGTTCTAAAAAAAATAAATAAGTACCAAATTATATCATGATTTTAAATTGTTTTTTGCTTAATATAGTAGCAGTGAATTTGTTTTCCACATTTCTATTTTCAGTAGTAAAATGACTCCATTCCCCGGCTACAATGATTTTGAGATTTTTATTATCTTTATTCTTATAAATCTCCTTTTGCATCTGGTTATAGAGGTCTACATCATTAAACTTTAATACAAAATGATAATTTTTTTTATCTAGCGGGGCAACTAAATGAATTTCTTTTGTAGCTGGATCATAAATATAACCGTTGTCGAGAATAGTAGATTCAATGAGTCTCCAACCGATCACATCGGTATCATTTGGATACAAATTAATGCTTTCATCATAAAGGAGCATTTTGCCAATCACAATACCATTGTAAGTATCCAAGTAATGATATTGTGTACACATATAATATATTTGCCTTATGGTGTGAGGCGGTTTTAAAGTAGAGGCTCCTTCTTTGTGAGCACCAGGATGTAATTTTTTTGTTTGAGGATTACTGAGAGTTGTTAAATTAAAGAGGGCTTGAGTAAAATCAAATGTTGCTTCATTAAACTTTTCTGGATTAAAACCATTTCCTACTCCGTAACGACAATTCTCTATATGTCTATACGTCCTGCTGGCACGAAAATAAAATGAAGAGCTTCCCTCCCTACCACAGATATACATATGAGCATCACATTTAGGATTAGGGCAATACAAGCGTACCGATTTATTCTCTTTGTAAGCATCAGGGGCTAAAACCTTTATTTTTCTTTTTTCATCTTTAAAGGCGTACATAGACATGACAGTTGTCCTCCTAGATTGATTCCATAGATTTAAAATCACTACATCTTCATACTTATTACCTAAAATAACTATACATTATCTTCTTTCCAAAAACGATGAGGTTTAGCATTATGAGATTTACATATTTGAGTATATCCCCGTTTACTTAGATGAATGACTATATTCAAATTTAACTTGATCCAAGGATTCTTAGGCAACCAGTCCATAGGATCGATACGGTCGAGTATACTATTGTGACTTGATGTTTCCTCATGAGCGCTCCAAACTTGTAAAAGATCCGGCAGTTCTTCAACCTTGCATCCACAGAGTACCGCTAAATCTAAAGGTACTTCTGGCGAAAATATTGCTTTCAAGGTTGCTAAAGTGCCATTCTTCTTACAATAGTAATTATTAGTATATTCTTCTTTGCGATCGCAAATCTGAAATTCTGAAGACCATGTCTTAATTTGATTGTAATCTTTACTATTACTCATACACATAGAAAATATATTATCTTTTATGAAAATATATTTAGAATTATTTTTTTTTGGTTTTATAATCTTTAATTCTCCTT
>NZ_QGAD01000036.1:0-6907 GCF_005233705.1 Paenibacillus sp. CFBP13512
TTTTAAATAAAAAAAGATCAAACTTGTTATTATTCATAATTATTCTTTTAATAGTTATACTTGCAGTGGTATTTTATTTTTTAAAAAGTTGTGCTATTGATAGGTGGAATAAGCCTGATACTCAACAGCAATATTATTTAGGTAATATTACTAAAATTGAAGAAAAAAATACTAGGATTGATGGAGAAGTTGTTTTATACGAAATCACATTAGATAATAAAACAATGCACTCTGTTTCTAAAAACTCAAAGTTTTATAAAATTATAGATAATTATGCTCAAAATGATAAAACATTAGGCTATACAAAAGTTCGAGAAGAAATAACCTTATCTAATATATCTGTAGGTCAGAAAGTTGAATTATGGAAAAGACAATTAAATAATCATTTATCTGAAATATATGAATTAACGATTTTAGAATAAATAAAACCCTTATGCAATTGCACAGGGGTTTTTATTTATTCCTATAGTAGATTTGATTTCTAAAAAAATTATTATAGTTCAGTATATAGTAACTATTAAATTATTTTTAAAATTGTTCTCTTATGAATTACGTTTTAGGATGCTTTTGTGATGAGAGAATAGTTCGAAGCTTTGTTGTCCATGATATGAACCCATACCGCTATCACCAACACCGCCGAAAGGTAGGTAGTGTGAAGTCATATGAGATAGTGTTTCGTTAACACAACCGCCACCGAAAGAAACAGTGTTGAATACTTGGTCTTGTACTTCTTCATCGTTGGTGAACAAGTATAGAGCCAATGGTTTTGGACGTTGTACAATTTCGTCTAGAATAGGATTAAGGTCGTTATATTCGATCACTGGCAAGATCGGTCCGAAGATTTCTTCTTGCATCACCGGTGAAGTCCAATCGACATTACCAAGTAGTGTAGGTTCAATAACCAATTGCTCACGAATCGAACGTCCACCGATTAAGAATTCGCCATCTTCCAAAAATTTTGCTAATCGATCAAAGTTACGTTGATTCACGATGTGTGGGAAGTTTGGATTTTGAGTCGCATTCTCTGTATATTTATCATTGATTTCAGCTTGTAATAAAGAAATAAATTCTTCACGTACATCTTCGTGCACCAATAGATAATCAGGAGCTACGCATGTTTGTCCAGCATTCAAGAATTTACCACGAGCTAAGCGTTGCGCTGCCACTTGTAAGTTCGCATCTTTGTGAACGATACTTGGGCTTTTACCGCCTAATTCCAATGTCACTGGAGTCAAATGTTCTGCTGCTGCTCTCATAACAACTTTACCTACACCTGTGCTACCTGTGAAGAAGATATAATCGAATTTTTCTTTAAGCAATGCTGTACTGGTCTCTACTTCGCCTTCCATAACAGCGATATACTCACTAGGGAATGTATCTGCAATCAGTTCAGCAGTCACTTTAGATACCGCAGGTGTTAATTCAGAAGGTTTGATCACTGCACTATTTCCAGCTGCCATTGCACCGATCAACGGGCCGAATGCTAATTGGAAAGGATAGTTCCAAGGTGCGATAATCAAAGCTACACCATAAGGTTCGGGATGAATAAAGCTAGTCGAATCTGGCAACGTAGAAGCAGTAGGTACTTCACGTGGTGCTGCCCATTGTTCTAAATGTTCTAGTGTAAAGTCAATTTCGCCTAAAACGATACGAATCTCAGAACCGAAAGCTTCAGGCTCTGATTTGTTCAAGTCGCTTTTCAAAGCATCCAAAATCGGTTGATGGAATTTCTCGATTGCTTTTTTGAGGCGATTCAATGCTTGGATACGGAATGTTACGTCTTTGGTGTTACCTGTATTAAAAAATTGTCGTTGTTGTTGAACCAACTCATGTGCTGTTGTCATATTTAAAACTCCCTTTGAATTTAGTTTTTATGATTTGTAAATCCATTCGGTTAATTGATATGAATAAATTTTCATATTAAATTGTGATAAATTGAATTATACGCTATTGATCGTATAGTTACAATAACCAAACAGTATTAAGGTGTGGCAAAAGCGACAACTGTGTATAAAGTGGGTATATAACATGAAACAAAATAGAAGGAGGAATTCGGTTGCCAGACAAAAAGGTAGATCCTCGTGTGCAACGTACACGCCATTTATTACGAGATGCACTGATCGATTTGATGGATCGCAAACCGTATGCACAGATTACAATTCAGGACATCACCGACCTTGCCACCTTAAACCGTAAAACATTTTACCTACATTATGAAACAAAAGATCATTTATTATATACAACCACCGATGAGATTTTGGGCGAATTATTTGGAGATGCCAAAGAAGCATCGGTTGTTAATCCTTCGATTGATGATCTGCAACGCTATATTGCGAAAAGGATTTTTGAGTATGTGATCAAGTACAAAGAATTTTTTCGGGTGATGTTTGAACGCAAAGCCAGTATTAATTTCATTGAATACATGAAGGAGTATATTACTACTTTTTATGAGGAAAAGTTTTCGCGGTTTGATGATGATAAGTTATTTGTCCATAAAGATGTGATCGCTAGTTATATTGGTTCTGCTTATGTAGGCGTTATTTATTGGTGGTTAGATAACGATATGCCCTATACGCCTGAGAAAATGACAGAACAGATGATCCAACTGAATTCACGTGGGCCGATTCAGATTATTCGGATGTATGCGGAAGATAAAGAGTAACAGACATGCCAAAAAGGCAAATCCCGCTTCTTTAAATCTAAAGAGGATTTACCTGATATCTATACAAACTAGAAAGATTAATTACTGATTAGTGATAGGTACGGATTCTGAAGCGATAATTGGACAAAGAGAAGGAGCGGTTGTGCTGGCGTTATCACGGACTTTGGTAAGAAGCTGGCGCAACAAGACAAGTTCTTCTGCCGAAATTCCATCCACCAGTTCCTGACCGATTTCTTCCATCACAGGGCAGACTTCATTTTCAAGTTGTGCGCCTGCAGGGGTAAGATAGATTTTGAAGCAACGTCGATCATCAGTACATGTGATTTTACGGACAAAGCCTTTGTTTTCCAAATTAGAAATCATACGTGTAATGTTTGTTTTGTCTTTCCCTAATCGCTCGCCAATTTCATTTTGTGTAATGCCGTCTTTTTTCCATAACAGCATCATAATGAAATTTTGTTCAGGTGCGAGGTTAAAAGGAGCTAATTTATTTTTGATATGACCGGAGATTGCTAAATGAACATCGCGAATCAACACGGTATAACTCTTTTCTACGTCATAAGGCATAGCATTCACCTACTGTTTTAGTTGTTATAGCAACCTTTTGTGCAAAAATAGACTATCACTTGTAACCGTTATTGTCAACGAAGCTATTCACAAGTAGTATCAAAATACCGATAATAAATTGACGGAATAAGTAATGTTCATTCTGAAACTTTCATTTTTGTCCTTGACATTGTTCGACACAAGGTCTATTGTGGATTTTGTAAACAGTGTCTGTCACAAAAGAGACACAACGACGGATTGACTTTAAAGCGAGATTTGGATATGCGACGACTTCCTTTATGTAAAGTCGTACATAATAAAAAATGCTCGTTTATTTTTGGCGATATAGTTGCTATATCAACCGTATCTTTTCGGCAAGTGTAAAATGACCATATTTTAATTAGATCAAATATACCCGCACGATAGAATAGAAAATGTGTTGGAGTAGGGTACTTTGGAGGAGAAACGAATGGAAGCAATGACTTTTGTATTGTTCGGCTCAACAGGGGATTTAGCAAAACGTAAAATTTTCCCTGCTTTGTATAACTTGTTTGTAGATAGCAAAATGCCTGAAGCTTTTTCAATTATTGGTTTAGGAAGAAAATCGTTCAATGATGCTACATTCCAAACTTACGTAGAACAGGCGTTAGAAGAATTCTCACGTAACAAACCAGAAAATCGCGAATCGGTAGATGCTTTTCTTCGCTCGATTCGTTACCATATCTTAAATGTTGATGATACAGCAGGTTATCAAGAACTGCTCAAAATCGTTGAAGCTCGTGAAACCGAATTAAATATTCCTCAAAATCGCATGTTCTATATGTCTGTAGCTCCTGAATTCTTTGAAGTGATCGCTACAAACATTAAAGATAGTGGACTTGGAACAACAACAGGCTGGAAACGTCTGATTATTGAAAAACCATTTGGACATGATCTAGCTTCTGCTCGTCAATTGAATGAACAGTTAAGCAAAACGTTTGCAGAAGAAGAAATTTTCCGTATTGATCACTACTTGGGTAAACCAATGGTGCAAAACTTGGAATCTTTAGCTTCTACGAACCCGGCGATCCAAGCTCTTTGGAACAACCGTCATATTGCTAATGTACAGATCACAGCAGCAGAAACAGTTGGTGTTGAAGAACGTGCAGGCTATTATGATCATACGGGTGCTATTCGTGATATGATGCAAAACCATATGTTGCAAGTGTTGATGATGACAGCTATGACATTGCCTGCTGGTCACACCGTAGACGATGTACGCTCTCACAAAAAACACATTGCTGAATCTTTACGTTCTATTTCTAAAGAAGATGCGCACAAACATATCGTGCGTGCTCAATATAGTGCGGGTGAAAGCAATGGTAAAGCATTAGCTTCTTATCAAGATGAGCCAGGCATCACTCCAGGTTCAGTAACAGATACATTTATTGCTGCTCGTGTATGGGTAGACGATTTCTCTTGGCAAGGTGTTCCTTTCTATATTCGTACCGGTAAACGTATGAAAGAGAAATCAACTCGTATTGTGATTGAATTTAAAGATGTAATGAAAAATGAAGATATCTGTGTAGCTTGTGATGCTCAACCGAATATGTTGGTAATCAGCATTAATCCAGATCAAAAAATCACACTACAATTAAATCATAAAAATGTCATCACAGGTCGCCTTGAGCCTATGACTGCTGAATTCAAAGTGGGCTCAGATAATGAGCCAGAAGCTTATGAATTGCTGATCAATGATGCACTACGTGGAGATGCTACATTCTTTGCACACTGGGATGAAGTTGAATTGTCATGGCAGTGGGTACAGCCGATCTTAGAAGCATTTGCTGATAACGATCTGCCAATCCATCATTATGCAGCAGGTACGTATGGCCCAGAAGCTTCCAATGAATTGCTTGCTGTTGAAGGATTCCAATGGTTAAAAGATCAACCTGTACAAGCTTCTACTCCAGTAGCAGTCGTTTAACAGGTATTATAAGTTGGGTAATACGCTCTGTGCTATGTTTTTACAGAGCGTATTCTACATGTTATCTAAAGCCAAGATTTGGCTTTGTAGATATAGATAAGAGAGAAAAGACTTATGGATAGTGAGTAACAACTACTTTTACAAAAAAGACACGGAGGGTTACACAATGAAAATCGGATTAGTTGGATTAGGAAAAATGGGTATGAACCTTGGACAAAACTTGATGGATCACAACCACGAGGTTGTTGCGTTTGACTTAAACAAAGAAGCAGTTAAAGAAATCGCTGATCTTGGTGCAACACCTGCATATACATTAGCAGAAGTAGTATCTAACTTAGAATCTCCACGTATCCTATGGATTATGGTTCCTCATGGTGTTGTTGATTCTGTATTGGGCGAGATCGCTCCATTGCTTAACGAAAATGATATCGTGATCGAAGCAGGTAACTCTCACTACAAAGAATCGATTCGTCGTTATAACGAATTGAAATTAAAAGGGATTCGTTACATGGATGCAGGAACTTCAGGCGGTATGAGTGGTGCTCGTAACGGTGCTTGTTATATGGTTGGTGGCGACAAAGAAGCTTGGGACGTGGTTGAACCGGTATTCCGTGATACTTCGGTTGAAAATGGCTTCTTGTATGCAGGCGAATCAGGTAGCGGTCATTACTTGAAAATGGTTCATAACGGTATCGAATACGGTATGATGGCTGCAATCGGTGAAGGATTTGAAGTATTAGAGAAAAGCCCTTACGATTTCAACTATGAAAAAGTAGCACGCGTATGGAACAACGGTTCTGTTATTCGCTCATGGTTAATGGAATTGACAGAAAACGCATTTGCAAAAGATGGTAACTTGGAAGAAATTCAAGGAATCATGCATTCTTCAGGTGAAGGTAAATGGACTGTTGAAGAAGCAATGGATCTACAAATGGCAACTCCAGTTATCGCATTGTCTCTATTGATGCGTTACCGTTCTCTAGACAACGATACATTTACAGGTAAAGTTGTAGCAGCACTACGTAACGAATTTGGCGGACACGCTGTAGAGAAAAAACAATAATTAAGCGCTTGGCAGTCAAAGCGCGACTTCTTCTAGTTGAATAGAAAAGTGATTTTTGCGAAGCAAAATATCTTACATCAGCGCTTGGCAGTCAAAGCGCGACTTCTTCTGGTTGAATGAGAAAAGCGACTCTATTTTAAAATAGAGTCGCTTTTTTTATATCTCAATCTATAAATTCGATTTAACGTATTTAAGTTATTTTTGATCGTTGATTATGCTACAATAAGATAGGAAAGACAAAGTGCCTGTGGTGAATGATATGGCGACGCAACCCGAAAGGGGGTGAAGCCATGTCATACTTGGAGTTATTGCTTATTCTTTTAGATGCAGGTATCAAGTTAACCAGCTTAATCGTTGGATTGAACAAAGTTATCGCAATCTGGAAAAAAGCAAAACAAAAGAAAAACCGCCGGGACTAAGAGGTAGAAGTCTTATTCGGCGGTTTTTCTTATGCTATTTGACAGTGTAGCGTCGTCTTACTTGCTGCCTGTTCTTGTCGATCCAGCCTACAGTGTACCACCACTGTAGGCTTTCTTTATATTCTTAGTATACACAAAAGGACAATAAAATGAAACGTAATCATCTGATATAACCATAAATTTTAATAATGATAAATATGGATAGAGGATACGTAATAAAGATAATATAATAAATCTATATTAAATTATTA
>NZ_QGAD01000037.1:0-6620 GCF_005233705.1 Paenibacillus sp. CFBP13512
ACTTTTTCGTTTAATATTGTTACATCAGGCATTTCGTATAAAATAAGTTCAAATGTTTGAATATATTCTGTCTCTGAATCAAGTGTCATATGAATTTCTTTAATTTTAGGCACTGTTATTTTATTTTTATAATTAGCCTTTACAAATATATACTCTTTATAATTTTTTTTTGCCAAGTTCATTTGCAATACCACACTTAGTAATCTGTAATCTGGTTCTATACTCCAAAAAAGCTCTATAAACTCTAAAATAGTATCTTCGATTGAGCCTGCATTAATTCGATTTTCAGCTATAATATAAGGATTATTTACCATCCATACATCGATATCCTCTACAGTTTCAATAATATTTCCCGGCTGATAAGGTTTTTTATCTAAAAATCCCCATTTATTCTTATAATTATTTTTATCTTGTTGCATTATATTCTCCTCCTATCTTAGAAGCTAATCTTTTATATAACATATTTGCTACTACATCCATATTTCCTGATTTGTAATAACTTTGAGCATCTGGATCATTTATTAATTGTCTTTGAAAATCTCTTATTAACAACACTACATCTTCTCCAGAAACTTTCCATTTTTCACCAATTCTTTTCATACTTAAAGTCATTCCATTAGGTAATACTGCTCTAATTTCGCTCATTCCAAAACCTACTGCAGTTTCTAAATCTTTATCACTAAAGTATCCATTTGTAGGATGATTGTGAGTGAATATTTTATCTTTTGCAATATCTTCATAAGGTGAAAGATCAATTGATGTTTCCTTTCCTTTTATGAGGCCTTTTACTTTATTTCCTGCTTGGTCGAAAAATTGTCCATATTCAATTTTTTCATGTCGAATACTAGATTCTATTTTCTTAAGAGCTGCAATTAATACTCCTCCAACAATACCGCCACCGCCACCGCCGCCTTTTGGAAGACCATTTGCTGGACCGCCAGGTCCATTACCACCAGCAGTAGATTTTTTACTTCTAGGTTGCATGGAACTGTTTCCTGTTGGATCGATATAATTTGTTGGATTGTTCTCAACATACGTATAATTATTCATGGTTAAGGGATTCGTAATCTGTCCTTCAACCGTATCCTCATTCAAGAACCGTCCCATACTTGGATCATAATAACGAGCATTTAAGTAGTACAATCCACTCTCACTATCTTGATACTCGCCTGCATATTTGAATGGATTGGGCGTCTTCTCTTGTTCTGCTACCGTATTCCCGAACTCATCATATTCGTAGCTATTCGCTACGGTTCCGTTATCATACAAAATGCCAATAACGTCTCCATGCCCATTGTATAAATAGTAATACAAGGTGTTACTGTCCGGTTTCTTCTTCAGTAGTACACGATCGCCACGAATATATTCGCTTTGCTCGCTCCCTTTCGCTTCAAAGATCACTTTACCTGCCGAGTTACTCACCGATTTCTGAACGGTTTTCGTGACAGCTCCTTTACTATCCGTCTGTGTGAGCTGTTTCTGGTAACGAGTTCCATCTGGCAAGTAACGGAAGTCCAACGTTTTTCCATCCGATTTCCATTGATCTAACTGATTCAGAGCGTTATAGCTATAACTCGTCTCACTCAAGTTTTCTTTCGTATCGCGTGTTTCTTCTAAGGTCAGGCGATTCCCACGTAGATCATACGTATAGCTCGCTTGTCCACGGCTTGGCTGATTCACACTGATTAAGCGATTCAGTGCATCATATCCGTACGTGATCGTATCATCTGCTTTTCCTTGACGCTTCTCGATCGCTTGCACGATGTTACCATTATTATCGTATTGATAGTTGGAAGCGGCAACCACGTCATTATCTAGTGTGGTAGTCATGGTTTCCATTTGATTGAGCGCATTGTACGTATAACTGCTTTTCAGTACTTTGCCGTTGGTCATGGTTGGATACGTGACCGTGTCCACTTGTCCTTGTGGCGTGTACGTATATTGAATATTTTTGCTACCATTCGCTAGATTAATCGTTGTTAATTGTTCTTTGGTATCGTAGCTGTAATTTTGACGGGTTCCTTTGATCGGTGTGGTTCCGGCTTGGAAGTCGGTCTGCATGGAAGCTACTTGTCCCCAGCCATTGTAGGTCAGGTTCATTGCACCGATATAATCATTACTACTCGTATAACCACGTTGTTGAATCACTCGACCCAGTAGATCTGTTTTCACTTGTTGATTAACTAAAGGTAATCCTGTCGTTTGTAGACTGGCTTGATTCGTTAGAATGTCGCCTTTCCCAAAGGTGGATACATATTTTACCGTTTGAGCTTTTGGTGACGTCATCGTTTTGGTGTACTCTTTGATCTGGTCTCTTTCATCGTACGCATAACTTGTGCCTGAACCATTACGATCCGTTGACGATTTCATACGACCGAGAGCATCATATTGATTCTGTGTACTCGCATTGGCTGGATCGGTTTTGCTCAGTAACATTTTCGATTCATTAAAGTCTTTGCTGTAAATGACAGCATTGATGGTGGCTCCTGCATCTTGCATACTCGCTTTAATCAATTGGTCATTGCCATCATATTCATAACTGGTCGTCTGGTTTAGTGCATCTTTCAGACTCGTTAGACGGTTTAATCCATCATAACGGAAGCTTTGAGTCGCACCTTCATTGTTACGATTCTTCTGTCCATTAGCATTCGCTTCCGGATCGGTATAAGTCACTATATTGCCAGCGATATCATAGGTGTACGTTTCTTTCAGCGGATTACTTTGACCTGCGGCATCTTTATACGCCACCGTTTCAATCAGATTACCCCATTGATCGTATTGTTGATCCACGGCATTCAGCACGTTTCCACCTGCATTCACGAATGTCAGTGATTGACGGTAAAAAACAGGCTGATGCTTAACTTTAATGACATTGCCTTTGGCATCTTTCGTTTCAATCGCCTGATTCCATGAATCATAAGCGATGGTAAGCTCATCAACAGGTCCATTCACCAATTGTAAATTGGCACTATTGGTAACCGGTCGATACACAGCCGATGTCTGTTTCGTTGGACGCATCTGAGCATCGGTCGTATAACGAGTCATTTTCATGGTCGTATCAGCACTCGATATATTCATATAGGATTCGGTTAAGGTCATACCAAATCCATCATAAGTGGAGACTTGCTCACCAACGATCGCTTGTTTTCCATTCGATTTTTGGGTCGTCTGCTGATTCGTCACGACAACGAGTCCTGCAACCACCGGACTTCCATCTTGACGATCCACAAACGCGTTGTTGTAACTATACTCGTCTACAATCGTGTAAGATTCACCATCTGTATTCGTAACCGTAGGTTTAGTTACGCTTGTGACCCGATCCAATAGATCATACACATAACGAGTCGTTTTGCCTTCCCCATCTGTTTCTTGCTTCACCAGACTGGTTCTTGGATCATAGGTAAATGACTTGGTATTTTGCAGTTCATTTCCACCACTGGCCGAGCGGAAATACGTACTCACTTTAGCCGGAAGGGTATATCCACTTTCTGCTCCATATTCAGTCACTGTACGTGCACGAACGCCAGGTTTTACCGGATGTTCAACAGTCATTTGACTGACTGCATTTCCAGCCTTGCCATAACTATACGTCGTCTCTTGATTATTCGCATCAATCACTGCACTTGGACGACCTTCTGAGGTATAGCGGTACGTATTCGTAACTTGTTTGTTCTCATTCTGATACTTACTTTCTGTCGCTATCTGATTGTACTGTGGATCGTACGTATAGAACGTCGATCGTTTTTGTTTAGTGTTCGCATCGGCTAATTGTCCATCTGTTAATGGTGCTGTCGTTTGTCTGAGATTACCTAATTCATCGTAAATATTCTCAGTATAATGTATTACTGTTCCATTATTATCAATTGTCTCTGCTTTGATCTTAGTCGGATTGAATTTGAATGTTTCATTGTATGTTTCATATCTCGTTTTAATTGAATGCCCATTTTCTGGATACTGTAAAAAGTCTTGACGTTGTGCTTTATTATTGAAACGTGTGACTGTCCGAAATGTCTGCTTTCCTTGACTTAATTGGAAAGCTGTCTGACCATATGTGTACCCACTTGGAAGATTATCTGGGTCAGCCTCTTGGGATAAGCCTGTATAATCATTATCATATTCGTAACGAATTACATTCGTCAGATCGTTATTTTGAAGAACTTTTTTCTCTAGTAAGATATTATTTTTTAGACCATCTTTTCGTTGTCTTTCATCTGCACGATGAGTAACAATATAATCTTGGATAATTCCATCTTTTCCCAATGCATGAGCAACTTGTCCATATTGATAATAAGTTTGTGAACGTGGATACTCAATTTCGGTCAGTGGGAAAACAACATTTACACCTACTCCATTTTGACTATTCCAATTCCTAGCACTATAGCTAAATTGAGAAAATAATTGTTGATAGTTAAATTTAGTCGTCCATAAATATTGACGTTCACCATTAATATTATCATTAACATAAGATATGGTTCGCAATATTGGATTAACATCCTGAGTATATTTAATCTTCTCGTCCATCTTTTTGCCACGGTCTGTAGCTTCGCTAGTCTGAGGTTGATTTTTTAGCACCATTTCTGCTTTTCGATTACCGTCCGATGTAATCGAATATACTGTAATCGTATTTTCTGTGTCCGCTCGTTGGTATTCAACCCGAAGCTTACGACCTGCTGTATCTGTAATTTGCATATAGTCTAATGGCGTATTAGAACTACCCCCACCACCATACTCATACGTTAACTTATTTTGAAACCGATCTACAATACCAATTAGTCTTCCATCCGCATCAAAATATTCTCTTTTCTTATCTGGATATTCCATATAAAAGGCTGAACTAGTTTGTCCATTACCAAAACTACCGCTATCTTTCATAAAATGAGTTAATTTATTGGGTGGATTGACAAGATTCGTCGCTTTTTCTAAATCATTTTTCCCATCAAATTTAACTTGCATAGAAGATCCTTGACCATCTTGATAATAATACTGAGTATCTCCTCCATACGTAGCATCTTCAATTTGTAGGGATGGAATCTGAAAAGACCATCCGTTGCCTAACTGAAAACGTTCGACTAAATAATTAGTTGTCGCCCATTGTATGCGTGCATCATTTTCTTCAACTACTTGAGATTCGCCATTTTCCGTTCTTATTCTTGGAATTTTAGCATTGGCCTGTAAAAAGCTACTGGCTTGATTCGATTGATACATTAATCCTAAATTCATATCCAGTCCGTCGCGTCCTGGGTAACTAAGTGCATTAAACTTCCATGTTAATGCTCCTGAAGCGGGATCAACCGATTCGCTTGTTTTTTGTCGATCTGAATACTGTTCTTTATAAATCTCATTCATCTTTCTAGGATTAACCAAAGTCCGATAATTATCTAAATTCGTCTGAGTATTACTAACTCTATTTTCTTCTTCAGTAGTCACACCCATTATTGACATTAAAGGAGCCATTGACGGCTGATATGTATCTTGTTGTACCGTATCTTTGGTCACTTTCTTAGTAGATAATGGAGTCCAAGCTGGTGCTGTATTACTTAAGAAAATACCGTATACATCTTGGCTAACCGACTTGCTATTGGCAATCTTCAATCCACTTGCTGGGAGCCATTGTGACCATAACAAGCCACTTTTTTTCTTTTGATCCCATACCTGAAGCGGATCAATCTCTTGCTGTGAACGAAGCAAGTGAAGTTGGTAACGATCATACTGCCCTGCTCCTGCTTCCATCAGTTCGCCAACCTCTTTAGAGGTCAATAAAAACTTAGGAACAAAAGGAGCAGGTAATAAAGATTCTTCTCGAAGAGGATCATTTACGCTTTTTTCAGCAATAGAGAAGCTTTGTACCCCTGCTTTTGCTTTAGAAGGATTAGACATTACATATACATCATTACTTACACTATTTTCATCAAACTTCATTATTTTCGGTGGATCGAGTACAGGTTCTTTATAGTTCCCCTCTACTAAAGTAACACCAGGTGGCAAAATAGCCTTTGTAATAGAACTTCCTGCTTTTGTGGAGGCAGCAGAAGCAGAAGGTGAAAAGTTCCCTGCGAAGGAAGTTATAAATAGTACCCCTGCCAGTACTATCGTCATATATTGACGCATGATTTTATTCATCGTTTTTGTTGTTCCCCTTTATCTATACATTCTTGGATTTTCATTTTTTGAATCTTTACATTGCTGGTTGTTAAAACGATTACTTCGTGACTGCCGCTTTAACTACAGAACGCTTTAATAAGTTACCATTTTTGTCATACGTAAACGTAATTTTATATCCTGGTAATGTAATGGATTGCAATCGACCACTAGTATCATATTGATAACTTTTTGCTGTTGCTGCTTCTGCTGGAGAAACCATACCCATAGTAGCCATCAATGCAAAAGAAATAATAAGCATATGTATTATTTTTTTCATTATTTCCATCCTCCTTTCTATAAAAATAGCGAAGCAAGCTGTTTAGCAAATTTCGCAATAAAATAAAAAATCAGAATATCCTCAGATATCCCGATCTTCATTGTAACTATTGTTATCATTATCCACTATTTCTTTTTTAAAGAAACCCTTACTAATTTAAGAAATTCATTCTATATACCTATAAAAATTAAAATTATAATTA
>NZ_QGAD01000038.1:0-6572 GCF_005233705.1 Paenibacillus sp. CFBP13512
GATATTAATTCTTATCAACTTTTAGTTAATCAATATAATTTCTTTTTTAATGGTATTCACTCAAGATTAAATCAAAATGGATTTAATGGAGAAAAACAAAAATTGTATGTATACAAAAATGTTTTTAAAGAATTAAAAGGAGTAGTTGTTAATAGTTGCCAAGGAATAAAAGGTGAAGAGTTTGAGACAGTGATAGCTTTTGGGCTTTTAAATGGATTTATTCCTCATAGCTCTGTAGAAAGTAAAGAAAAATCTATATCTTCTAAAAAGTTGATGTATGTAATTGGTTCAAGGGCTAAAACAAATCTTTATTTAATTGCTGAGGAGGGGAGAAATAAAAAAATAAACGATGAACTGGAAAAAATAATTTTTGAATATGATGATTTATAAATTTTACTTATGCAACAATTTGTTGCCTCATATTCTATCTTTTACTGAATTGTTTTATACTCCTCTTATACATACCCCGAGAGGAGAAACCAACCATGTGGATCATCAGTCAAGATGAGCAAACCATCGTCAAATCTGTTGCCCTTACCCTAGAAACATCAACCGAAGGAACGGTTCTTTCTGCTTATGTAGGAGATGGTTCAGTCGAATCTGCTTTTACAGTAGGTACGTTTCAACAGAAGGAAAAGGCAGTAGAAGAACTATCCCGCTTTCGCCAATATTTGTGTACAATCAATATGGAACCTTTTTATATTCAACCAGATCTTGAAGCCTAACTTTACTGTTGCATTACGTCCTATGCTGTCCAATGCTAAAGCCTATTCGACTATTCCCGAATAGGCTTTTTTTACTTGAAATAGTACCTATGTACTTTCATCATCTTGCTAATACATCGTCAATATTATTCCATTCATAGACTCGTTCATTGAGAAGCACGCCACCTATTTGGATAGTCACAGTCTTAGATAATGTCGCACCATAATATTCGTACCAATCACATGTTTTATTATCTTCTAGCACTTCAACAAATACTTTTTGCCAGCCCAATTGCTTGAATATCCTAAATAAAGATTGGAGTAGTTGCTTAACCATACCTTTACCTTGATAAGCTTCCAGTATATAGATCGAGGTTAAGTCACCAGAATGAGGACGGTGTTGGTTTCTTTTTTCCAAGCATCTGCAAATCCGACAATCTGACCTTCAGAAGTCTCTGCTACCATAACGAAGTGATCTTGTTGTGTTATGGCTTGAATCCATAGATCCTTTCTCTGGGTATAGTATAGACTGTTAAGAAACTCATCTGGAATAATGACTTTATATGTTGTTTTCCAACTGTCTACATGAACTCTGGCAATAGCTTCTGCATCTTGAGGTGTTTCTTTTCTAATATGCAAGATATGTAAACTCCTTTGGCTCTTTATTTGTTGTTTATAATAGCAGAATCTAGTATGGTTTGAAGTATTATATCTGTTTAGAATCTACATACCCATTTGATAATAGATTAGAGAGGAGTGAACCTTCATTTGAAATCAGCTATAGTACTCACCTTATTAGCGACACTTCTAGGTTGTAGTCCCAGTACCATACAGACCCAGCAAGCAGTACAACCTAACAACATTACAGAAATCAGCACGACAGAAATTTTAGCCCAAGAAACGATCCGTGATTCATCACATGCAGATTTATTTATATTCAAGAATGGAGTATATGTTGTGGATCAACAGCTCACCATAAAGAGTGACCAGATCGGAGAGAAGTTAGGAACGATTCAACAACAGCATAAAGACGATGAACCTTTTACCGAGTTCATGTCTACTACACTTCCCATAGGAACGGAAATGTACCAAATCAAAAATGCAGTTCATATAGATCAACTTGCTATTAAAGTTAAGAATTATTATAAAGTATATAAGGTGCTTGAAGAAGGATAAGTATAGTATCGTTATGCCTACAAACGTTTCAATACATATTTTCATATAAATAAGATACACCCAAGAATAAGGAAAAAAGCTTGTATGTTAAAAAAACTATTTTTTCCTTATTTACCTATATAATCCTTCCTTATACTTTTGTATATTTAACTCTGTAAGCGCTAGCTATACAGGTAGTTATTCCAACCACAGAGGAGTTGTGATTATGAGGAAGCGTTGGGCGATAGGGGTATTGGCAATGTTGCTGGCGGTATCACCAACAGCAGGGCAAGTGGCACAAGCAGAAAATGAGGTAGAAGCGGTCAATAGTAAAACATCTCAATCGCAGATCGTGAATCTAGCAGATGCAGACGCGACCAAAGCTACACGTTCGTTATTTACTTATTTACTGAATAATGAAGGCAAAGACATATTATTCGGTCACCAACATGCGACTACGGAAGGAATCGGGATTACAGTCGAAGATGGAACGCAATCTGAAGTGAAGCGATCTGTTGGTGATCTGCCGGGAGTATTTGGATGGGATACGCTAAGTCTAGAAGGATTTGAGAAGCCCGGAGTGTATGGTGGAGCAGCTACAGAGAATCGGGACAATCTGGTTAAGGTGATGAAGTCGGCTTACGAGCAAGGTAGTGTGCTCAACTTAAGTTCGCATATGCCTAACTTTGTAACTGGAAATGATTTTTATGATACCAAAGGAAATGTGATCAGTCATATCTTGCCGGGTGGAGACAAGCATGCAGATTATAATACTTTTCTCGATCAGGTTGCCGATTTTGCTCATCATCTTAAAGATGACCGTGGGCAAGCGATTCCGGTAATTTTCCGTCCGTTCCATGAGCAGAATGGCGGTTGGTTCTGGTGGGGTGCGCCTTATCGGACAAAAGAAGAGTATGTTGAGATTTATCGGTATACGGTAGAATATCTGCGTGATGTGAAAAAGGTGCATAATTTCTTATATGCATTCTCACCGGGTAGTCCATTCAATCAGGATGCAGATACTTATTTGGAGACGTATCCAGGGGACGATTATGTCGATATTTTGGGATTTGATACGTATTATGATGGCAATACACCGACATGGTACGATGCAGTCGTCCAAGATGCCCGCTTAGTAGCTGAGATTGCAGAGCAGAAAGGCAAAATTTCAGCGTTCACTGAATTTGGCTATTCCAATGTGAAGCCAACAGGCACGAAAGATTTGCAGTTTTTTACCAAGTTGTTAAAAGCATTACAATCTGATCCTCAAGCGAAAAAGATGTCTTATATGCTCACATGGGCGAATTTCAATACGGATTCTATCTTTGTTCCTTATCGGGATGCACCGAATGGGCTAGGCGATCATGAACTGTTACCAGATTTCCAAGCTTTTCATGATGATCCATATACTGCTTTTCAGCAAGAGGTTGAAGCTGATCGTCCGTATCAGCAGAAGTCCAAAGTAGCCAAAGAGCAACCATTTATGCATATCGCTTCACCGATCAACAATGCAACAATTCCACTTAGCAAGCCGACAACGATCCGAGTGCGAGTGAATGAAGCCAAGATTGCGAAAGTGACCTATCAAGTGGAGGGTAATAGTACAGAGCATAAAATGAAAAAAGATACAGACGGATTCTATTATGTGGCGGATTGGACACCTGATGCGTCGCTTGCAGAAGAGGGAACCACATTAACGGTACAAGTTGATCTCAAAGGTGGTCAGGTGCTTACCCAAACGGTGCAATTGTATGTGAGTGATAGTGATGGAACAACCGATCCATGGGTAGTCGATCTATTTGAAACGTATAAAGGTAGCGATGAATTACTAGATCGAGCATATGTTACAGCAGGCGATCCGAATACAGTCACACTGAGTACGTATGGCAAAAATAGTGGAAAATACGGTCTGAAATACGATTATACGCTGAACAGCCAGGGTTATACAGGCGAGTCCAAAAATATGCAAAATAGTGACTGGTCAGGCACCCATGCAGTTCGGTTCTGGATGAAGCCAGATGGTAGTGATAATAAGCTAGTCATTCAGATTAACATCAACGGTACTTCGTTTGAAGCTTATCCTTCGCTTCATGGAACAGAAGCAGGGATGATCGAGATTCCTTTTACCGACTTCAAGCCAGCCCCATGGGACACTGCTAATGCGGATAAAGTGATTACAGCATCCAGCTTGAAAGATGTGCGAATGTTCTCGATCTACGTTAATAAAAGTGAAAATTCTTCGGTGACAGCAGGCACGTTGTATTTCGATGATATTGAAGCTTATAGCGATGGAAGTACAAGTGTACCGGAGTAATGTAAAGATAGTAAAAAAGCCCTTGAGTTTTTCAAGGGCTTTTCTTTTATATTGGATAGAAAGACAGGGGGAATAACTGTGATTATGAAAGAGTAAATGATAAATTTATAGTTAAAAGCTTGCCCTTCATATCAGGCTTTTGGAACGAATAGATAAAAGATGAAGATTGAGAGGAAGAACGATTATATTATTTGGAGCTATCTGACTTTGTAAGACATCTTATTCGACGATATCAAAGGGGTACACATTATCAGATTCTTGAAAGGAGAAGGTTGCCTTGAGTAAATCTAAGATTAAGATTATAGACGACTTATCACTGCGAGCAGAGATCGAACAGAAGATCGAGAAGATGAGTCATGTTCAATTAGCACAATGGGCACTTAGTCTAGCAAAGCATGTTCTACCTTATCTGGAGCAAGAATTACCGAATCTTGAACAAGTGGAGCAAGCGTTCAAAGTAAATGAGCTATGGCAAGTAGGACAAGCTACGGTACATCAAGTAAGGCAAGCTGGATTCCAGATTCACAATATTGCTAGAGAGTGCCAGAGCGAAATAGCCAAAACAGCAGCAAGAACTGCCGGACAAGCGGTAGCTGTGGGACATATGAGAGAACATGCTATAGTCGCGAGTGATTATGCGATTAAAGTGATCGGTCTTGCATCAGATAACAATATGAAGTGTATTACCGAAGAACGCACGTGGCAACTAATACAACTACAAAACTTTCAGCAAGACCATTAATAACAAGAACTATGATAAACGAATAAAAAAGAACAGCTCTCCAACTTTCGAGAACTGTCCTTATTATCATGCAAAATTAAAGATAACCGGCTTTATCCAAACACTCCAGATAATGAGCAAAATAAGGATCGTTAGGATTGGTACAAGCTTCAGGTTTAATTCCTTTAAGTACATAGAGTTCATACATTAACACTTCACATAAACCTTGTAAGTTAAAGCCTGTCATCGTGCTACCATTATCCGAGTCTACAATCACTCGAATCATTCGACCTTCCTTTATGTCACGCCAAGTTTTAGCATTTTTATCTAAATTAGTTTTATTAATGTTTCGCTTTTTTTTTGCTGAGTGCATCAGCTTTTCTTCTTCAGTAAATAAAGAATCAAGAACAGCTGTATCAGTAATAATATAACATTTGTAGATAGCATCAAAGTCGCACATCGGGTCATTTTTTAAATCTTCCACGGTACTTTTGCTAACTTCAACAGCCGCATACTTGTTTTGAAGAATTTGATCAACATGATTTAAAGAAAACTCATAGGGAATATTAGAATTTAAAAATCGCTCATAAATTTGTTCAATCAAAATATTGCCTTCCTTCTCTATATAAAGTTATTAAAAGAATGAGTGTCCACCAGCTCGATTCCAAGTGTGGAAGTGAACATAATAAAAGATACCTTCTTTTTGATTCACTTGCAATTCTGGGCCAAATGCTTCTCTCCCACCGCCAGCTAATTCAGCAACAGCTTCTGCCAAGTCACTATTTTTGGACCAAACATTGTTCTCTTGAATACTTATTCCTCCAAGACGTGCAGCAGCTTGTGTTAAAGACAAGGAAGGCCCAATCCATACATTACCTTGTACAATTTTTGCTGCATAATGGTTATATCTATCATTTCTAACTTTATCTTTGACTGCCCCGATTGTAGCATATGCAATACCACCAAATTCGATGGCTACTGCTGTTGCAATTAAAGAAGCTAATAATGCTTCTCCGATGATAACTCCAAGTGGAACTAAAAATACAAGTTGTGGTGTTACTTCACCAGTTGTATTATGTAGAGTATCTACACTTTTCCCTGTTTCTATATTTGTAAAAGTAGCATCAATCTCTTCATTACTTTTTATATCATTAATTTCTACATTATAGTTAGCAGGGGTAGGAATTGTTTCTGATGAATTATTAGCATTAGTACTAAAAGATTGAGCAGAATTTTCTTCAAATAATTTAGCATCACCAGCCATAGAAATTTTTAAAGTTTTTTTGTCTTGTGTCAAAATTAGTGAAGAGCCATTTTTTGTTCCTTTTAAAGTTAGTTGATTGGCATTGTCTTCTATTTTTTCCACTAACACATCTGAGGTGGTTTTTGTATTTTCAGCATGAATTTTATTAGGGAATAAAATAGTAAACAACAAAACAAAACTAAGAATAACAGCAATACTTTTTTTAAATGATATTTTATTAGACATATTATCTCCTCAAAATTTAATTATTAAAACTAATTGGCCAATAGTTTCAACACATAGTAACATATTTTTTTTACAAATATCAAATCTATAACTTGTTTTTTAGAAAAAAATCCAATTAATGTATGTATATAATTATCTATTTAATATATAAATATAAACACAAAAAATTGCTGGGAATAAAATAAATAT
>NZ_QGAD01000039.1:0-6462 GCF_005233705.1 Paenibacillus sp. CFBP13512
TACTATACTATCAATTCAGACGGTAACATTATAATTACTCTGTCTAAGGATTAAGTTTTTTCTTTATAATCAACCTAAAATAAAGTGGGATTCTAAAGTAATTTTTAATTAAGTAATTACTAATTATTTTTGAATTAGTAATTACTTATAATTTAAACCTGCTAAAATATGCTGTATAAGATTAATTTAGCTGGATCAATTAGAACTACATTCAATTCTACTGATTAGAAATCTCGGTTAATACTACTTTTTAAGTATGTAATAACTAATTTATTACTAAGTAATAGAAAAGTAATTACTAATTTAAAAATAATTATAAAATAAAGATTAGTAATTAAATTTGCTACTTTGTCTAACTAAACCATATAGATTGTAATAAGTTTTACGTTATTCTCTAATAAAATTATTAAATAATGATCCATTATAGTTATAAAGTAAGTCCAATAATTAATAGCTTTATTATAATTCTTAGCTGATAGAAGTAGAATTAATTAAACAAAAAGTAATATATAATTATAAACTAAGTTTAGATTAATTATTTATCAATTAAACATTTAACACCGCTTATGCTTCAAACATCTACATGAATTTCATTAAAATAGATTAAGTAGATGTGATCATTATCTACTTATAAACTAATTTTTAATTAAGTATTTTACACAGAGAACATACTTATTTATAACTTATTGATTGACATATAGCGCAGTTATCGACAATATAGAAGAAGAATATACTGAACGGAGGCAATGATTTTAATGGGAATAGTTATTTCGGTCGGTGTCCAAAAAGGGGGAGCTGGTAAGACCACCACTACAGCTATAACCACTTATTTACTAGCTGAGATGGGTTATAACGTCCTTGTAATAGATTTTGATGCTCAAGGTAATACTTCAAGGATATTAAGTAAAAAAAGTTTAAGCACATTTACTAATAGAACTGTCATGAATGCAATAATAGAAAAAGATCTAAACAAATTTATTTATAATTTAAATGAGACTGATAATATAAATGAAAAATTTGGACGCTATGATTTGTTACCAGCAGATGATAGTTTAGCTAGTCTAAGCGAAGAGGCAGAGAAACGAAAAATTAATGTTGCTTACTCCTTAAAAGAAATAGTTACATCTATTAAATCCAACTATGATTTTATATTTATTGATCAACCACCTCACTTAGGAGCACATACTGTAGCAGCTTTAATCGCAAGCGATTATTCCATTGTAATGTTACAATCCGAACCTCTTTGTTATTTTGCAATTCCTCGTTATCTAGAATTATTGGAACAAATAAAAGAGAGGCTAAACAAAAATTTAAAACTTGCAGGGATATTAGCTACAATGCTGGATGCTAGAACTTCGATCGACAAACAGATTATTGAGCAAACCAGATTGCAATATGAAGATTGGGTTTTTAACACAGTTATAAAAAGAAAGAATAGAATAAAAGAGTTTTCGCTAAATGGCGTACAACATCGAACAAAAGAAGATAAAGAAGCTTTGCTACCCTATGTAGAATTTGTAGAGGAGTTGATACAACGTGTCAAACAGTAAGAGAGCGTACCCAAATTTAAATTCAGACCCAGATAAAGGTACAGACCAAAAGAGAAGCTTATTAAATTCATATGTTCCAGGAATCGACGATGAAACTTATGAAGAGTTACAAAACAGTGTATCTAGTTTATTAGATACTGAACAGTCAATATATCAACAAAAAACCTTCTTACTAGAGAAAAAGTTATTTGATAGATTAAAAGAAAGATCAGCTGGAAAGAAAAAAGGTTTTGAAACTGAAATTATGAATAAAGCTATAAAAATTTATTTAGATGCTATGGATCGTGAAGAGGAAAAAAGGAACAACTCTTGAGAATAAGAGTTGTTCCTTTTTTGTTTACTTTTTATTTTTTAATTCTTCTCTTTTTTTTGCAAAAGCAGAGGACATAGGTGCTTTAGGTTTCTCAGGAATAGAGGCTTTAACTTCTTGAACTTCAACAGGATTTTCTTCTTTGGCACGACTAAATGCAGAATTACCACCAAACCCCTTAGTAGCGGAACCAAAGCCTTTTTTAGCATTACTTTTTTGGTAAGGATTGAATTTGTTTTTTTGAACATTTTCTATTGCAGCAGAAAGTTCAAGTTCAACTTCTTGTTTTCTTGCTTCTTCTTGTAAAGCTTTTCCTTGATTATATTCTGAATTAAGTTGTTTTATACGTTCCGGCATAATCATCCCCGAAAAAATCGAGTACATTACCATTTCGTCACCGTACCATATAGGATCACCAAACTTGCCTTCAGCAGTATTATTGAATTGTTTGATAGTACTATTGATTTCTAATTCAGTACCAATGTCTTTAAAGAGGGGATCTGAATCTGATCTTAAAATAAAGACTCCATACATACTAGCTGAATCATAGAAGTGATCGCAAGAAAAGTAACCATTAGTGATTGCACCTTTCATTGAATTAGTGATTATTGAAGTATTAATTTTTTTATCATATTTTATAGATGACTTATGGATACTTAAGTAACCACCACCATTTTGAAATAGTTTTGCTAGATCTGAAGGATCATACGTAGTATTGTCACTACCAAAATTAGCTGGAATAATATTGACTTCATGAATGGCACTTAATACTACATGATTACCGGCTTCTTTCCAGTTTATTATATCTGTTTCATAAATATCACCTTTGCGTTTCGTAAAAGTATTAATCATTCGTTTATTATCAGTAAGGATAATACTTCCTAACGGTTTCTCATCGATTTCGCCAGATGAAAATAAGACATCTTGTACTTTACGGAAATTATCAATTTCGTTTATTAAAACAAGCGCATTTGCTTTTTCTGTTAAATCATCAGAAGGAAGGGAGATCAGGAAACTAACAGGGACAGGGAAAAAATCATTTTCAAGAAGGTTAAGAGCAACCGAAACGAAACCAGTACCGAATCCACCACCACCACCAGCTGAAATAATAATGTGATCGACAATCAATTCCTCGTCTTTCATAAACTTACGTGCCATTGCATCTGCTAGTTGTTCACGTAATGCATCTGCACCAGGGTTTACATCTGGATCAAAAGCTTCAACCACAAGAGAAGGAGTACGCGCAGCGCCCTTAAAGCCCTCAAAGTGAATTTGATCATTAGTAGGAATATTCTTTAAATGTTGCATATCACCTTTTGAAAAATTAACTGCGAGAGTAGGATAGCACGGACTGCCATCACTATAAGTATACGAGGCCATAAGATCAGCTTCTTTGTTCCCTTTTTGACCTGCACCAATGAAACCAAATTTTATAGACAGATCATTAATTAAATTGTTTTCTGTCATAAAAGCTAATTCTTTACTATTTGATAAAGCTACATAAGCCATTGAAATTCCTCCTAATGTGTAGTATTAATATACTCTGAAAATCGTATTCCTTCATCAGATAAAGAATAAATATGGATATTTCTCTTTTCTGTATATTGGATAAGTCCTGTAAATTTTAATACATTCACTGCTTCCAAAACTTTGGTGGAAGAGTGTTGGATTTGATTCGGGTTGTCCGGGTTATCTAAAGCAGATAATAAGTTGCGCCTACTAATACCATTTGAATGATTGGTAGTGATACATTCAAAAACATCTAATATACTACCATTCATATTTTTCCAAAAAAAATCGAAATGCTTTTCAGTATACAACTCTTTATCTTCCAAAGTCGGCCCTCCTTTACATATGTATTTGAATTAGATAATAGCAAACAATCACATCAAAAGTGAATTAAAAGGTCTAAGACATTTAACTGGTTTAACATATTAAACTGGTTAAATCGATTTAACGCATTAAACTGGTTAAACTCATTAAACCGATTAAACTCATTAAACCAGTTAAATAGGTTTAACTGGTTTAATTATAACCCATTTATTTATGTATAACAATACAATAATAGTTTCTCAAGAGCCCACCCTTAGAGTAATAACGTAAGCATATTACTGCGTGTTTACTGGGATGAATTGCCTTCTGTTTTAGAGCGGTCGCTACTATAGCGATCATTTCTATAAAGAATATAACGTACATAAGAACAGCTGTATTTAACCGATTTAATAGGTTAAATCGGTTAAACCAGTTAAATAAGTTAAATCGAAAAAATAGATTAAACTGGTTAAATCGATTTGTTCAAAAGTCTTAATTTATAATTTGTAACTCATACTCTGATGATATCTAAATCTCTCTATTTACTGATCCATATCTTATGTACTTGTAATAATTCCAGATTATTATTACTAAAAATCACTCCTCATTTGTGATGATCCATAAACTCAAATTCTTGCCCTTTTACAATTCATAATGAATATGATTTCAACTCATTTTCACACTTGATTTTTAGTGACATGTACGGTGACAAACGCGGTGACATCCTCAGTGACCTTGTCACCGCACATGTCACTGGCTTTGTCACTGCGTTTGTCACTGATTATAAAGAGACTCACAGGCGTTACATCCGTTAGTACCAGAGGCTTTATTATGTTACTCTCATTCTAATAGGCATACTCTTTAATTTAGCCATCGTAAGAGGTTAGTATATTTGTTGAAAATCAAGATTGAGTCATTGAAAAGAGGTCATCAAAATGGAGACATTGAGAAACTACAAAATATCTGAAACAAAAGAACAAATTATTCAGCAACTATTTATATATCGAAGCTTGAATATTTATCAGCTTTACTTCTTTTTAAATCGTTTAGAAATCCCTAGTACTTATCCTCACTATTCATTAGATCAACTGAATAGAGATAAAATTAGAAGTTTGTACAATCAGCTATCTCAATTGAAAAAGTCTGAACTTGTTATAGAGTCTTCTAAACAACCACCAAAGCAATATACGTTATCTGAAGAAGGACTGTCCGTAGCTTTTCAAATGAACAATATCCCTGAAGTAGAAGGGTACCGAAGAACTGGTTGGAATGCCGAGTATGGTTACTTTCCGTACGACTTATACAGACCAGTTAAAGAAAGATTACAAAAACATCATCAACATGCTATTGATTTTAATGTCATGCTTCAATTGATTTGCATTAAGTATGATCTTGAATATGACTATATTGATAATCGATATTCATCTGTAGAATACAATAACGAGGAAAAGGGAAAGAGAATATTTAGACCTGATGGGGAGTTCATTGTTAAAGTTAAAAATAGTAATGAGAAGTTTCACTTTTGGCTAGAGCTGGATATGGGTACTGAAAAATCTCATTTACTATTCGATAAATTTGAAAAGTATAAACAGTATCTCAATTATGTTAGTGAAGGTGTGAGTCATACAGAGCTAAAAGGTTCGATTCCAAAATCCATTTTGTTCGTTACTACTTCTCAAAAGCACATATGGGCTAGATGGCAAAACGTATTCCGAAACTATATGAATTCAATAGATAAGTGGGGAACATATCTTAATCTGTATGTATGTAATATGGAAATGATTGAACATTTAATTTTAGCGCATATTCAATCTGCGAAAGAAACAAACACTAAGTTAAACAATAATCTCAGACCATTGATCCAAGATAAGTCATTCATAGGACAACCAAAGCCTTCTAATGCAGTAAGACAAAATACAGTAATAGCATCTTTTTGTAATCTATACGAAGAAGAAGAAGAGGCTTTACAATGGAAACCCATGTTCACCCTAACTCAATTATCGAATAAAGAAAATCAAGTGTTTTTATATATCAAATTTGATAGGTACGAAACCAATGGAATATCTAAAGTAATCGACTTTTTTGGAAAAATGAAATCGATCCCTTCCATGAAACAAGTTAATGCAAAAGATTTGATTCCCGTATTTTATTATGCTGACGAGAAACCTAAAAGCTTAATTTTCGAAGGCTGCGATCAAATAGAGCAGTTCAAGTCTATTTTCAAATATTATCTTTGGCACAATTACGATACAAATGAGTGGTTTGATATGAATGATCATGAGATTGATTCCAAAATTATTAACCCACTCAACTATTTTAAAGGAAACAATCACAGGTGATATGATACATTAATGTATATATTTCTCCGTCGGTTCGTTTTATATAAAACATATATTACGAAACGAATCAAACATATCATATAAATAGATTATGCTTTAACCTCTACAAAAGAGGAGCCCAAAGAACCCTTACTATAGAAGGGTTCTTTGGGCTCAATCTCAAAATAGAGCTATAAATAGCTTTATCAGTATATGATCAAGAAAAGTAACTTAAACTGCTACTATATTGTTTAGATATTGTTCAGCAGGCAAGTATACCATTTAAAGTAGAAGAATGGAGAGTACTAAAATATTTCCATAGTAGGTTGATCTGCAATAATTGTTTAGTTACTTTCAAGAATGATTAAATTTTATAGTACTTTATAATTAGTTCTTGATCATTTTATAGGAATAAAGTATAAGATATAAGTATAGTTTTATAAATTATAGTAATTAATTCATTTTTATATCT
>NZ_QGAD01000040.1:0-5200 GCF_005233705.1 Paenibacillus sp. CFBP13512
AAAGTTTATTTATAATTTCTGTTTTTATACGATTTAAATTTAAATCTAAAATTAGTTTCTGTTTTTATACGATTTAGCTTAAAAATAAAAAAACTCATAACTCAAGTTTCTTCATAAAAAGAGATTTAATTAATAAGAAAAATCTAAAAATAATAAATAGATAAAAAAAGGTTTAAAAAAAACAAAAGACAAATAACCTTTTTTTAATTATTTAAAAAAAGGCAAATCTTCATGTTTTAATTTGTTCAAGATATAATCTTCGATTTTAAAACCAAGTGGAATATCTGCAATATTTGTCCACTTTGGTAATAAATCAATTTGTTCTTGAATCCATTTTCTTATATTGATTGGATCTTCTTTATCTTTTTGTAATCTATCTTCTGCATAAGCCTCTAGTTTTTTATAAGCTTCAGGAGACTTTTGTTTTAACAATGCATCAGATCTAAGCGTATCTGCATCAATAAAGAGATCTAATAGATTAGAGTACGCATATTGTTTAGTATGATGTGCTGGAACAATAGTGAAATGTTTTTCGAATACTTGGAAAGCAGATTTACATAATTTTTCAAACTCTCTTTTTCCATATGAGCTTGCAGCTGAAGCAAATTCAAATAATCGATTCTCATCATACTTACGTGGAGAAATAAATTTATAAACACCGGTTCGTTTTGAAATATCAATAATTTCACTCATTGTTTTATGTTTTAATTCAAACGTAATAAGATCAATGATGTCTTCTGGAAACTTCCGTTCTAGCTCATAAACTTCTCTGATTTTCTCAACAATATACTTAATGAATTTTCTGCTCTTATTTTTGAGTTTAGTAGCAAGAAGATAAAAGTCTTTTCCTTCGTTATGATACTCAAAATCTCCAATCAGATTGCTAGCTAATAAATCTCTAAGATGCATAACTATTCTACGGTTTAACTTTCGCCCAGGAAGTACCTGACGATAATGCATACCTTTAACATATTCCTCTGTTAATAAAGGATTTAGTTTCATTGTTAACTTCGGTAAACGAGTTCCTTTTTGGTTATCAATTTTCCAAAACTTCAAAAGAGATATACCGTCTATTTTTAAACTCGCTAATATGTTAACAATATTCTTGAGTTCATAAACATAGGTTTTATGCAATTGTTTTAAAATACCGGAACCTTTACTTAGCCAATAAAAAGCATCATTTTTTTTATTGTTACCTGTTTTACGAATAAGATCAAAAACAAGCTTTTGCGCTGCGATCGGCAAATCTGTGAATTCCTTTTTAAAAACAAATGGATTCATAACTACCATACGAGTTATTTTATTAGTAGCTGGATCAATAAAGTGGTTCAACTTAAATTCGGATCTAATACCATCTTGAATTTCATGAATAAATCCAAGTCTCACAAACTTATCAAATGCAATATAAAATTGGTCATCACAACAAGGATCTTCATAAAGGCTGTGTAATTTTTGATAAATCTGATGCCTGCTTACATTTTCGAGTTCACCATTTGAATTGAAGCAAATATGTAGTGTACACATCAACATCAAATCAGCTTTTGTAATATGCCAAACTAAGCGACTAGATCCATTCGATCTTTCTTTAAATTTCTCTTTTTTATGTATATTTTCAGATATAGAAAATAAAGCATTCATAAACCCATCTGTTAATACAAAATTTGAAGATTTTTCTTTTGATAATTGAAAAGTAATATGTGTCACTCTTAGCTCTCCTTTCTTAAAAATTTCATTTAATCTATTGCTTATAAATATGTACACCTTCAGTAATTGTTGTTATAATTTAGAGAGGGCGTAGCAGAAAACTTGATTAAACTTATTATCATATAAGTGAAATGAAGTGAATGAGATTTTGCTGGGGAGCGATTCTCAAATAGCTACATGCTGATCACCGTAAGAACTTCCTTTTGTCAGAAAGGAAGTTCTTTTATTTTATTCACAATACACATGGCATAAATCGACATTATCACTTAGATTTGATTTGGTCAATCCTACTGAAAATGATCAATTTTTGCTATTTACTTGCGATTTTATTAAAACCATACACTCTACTCCGTAAACCATACACTCCACTCCGTAAACCATACACTCTACTCCGTAAACCATACACTCTACTCCGTAAAAAATGTAAATATTTCGAGTGTAGATTATTTTTAAAGTTTTAAATCTGTGGATAACTTTTTTTATTTTTTTAGGGAGTAAAGTGTATGTTTCTCAAAATAAAATAATAATTTTTAAGAATCGTGGTTTTCAAGCTGAGATTGTCGATGAACTAATAACCATTCAGCAGGATTATATTGAATGAAAGTAACTTTATTTTTTACTTTTACAAACTCATAATCTGCAATAATATCTGCTTGCAACAAATGTTCGAATGAATTTTTGATTGTATTAATAGTTCGAGCGCGATTATAGTTTTCATCGGTAATTATAATTTGATCAATTAGCTGATCGATATTAAAAAGGCGATTATCATTTTCTATACCGTTGAGAATGCTTAAATAAATCATACGTGCATAAGAAGTAGGTAATTCATTAAAAATAACCATGTTTATGAAGACATAGTTTCTTGCTAGTAAGCTTTGATGAAGGATATCATGAAATACAATTTCGGCTGCTCGTTCTTTACCATTTTCTTCTTCTCTTTTTCGAGCAATAAGTTTCAAGCTGGTAATAGGTCTATGCTTTACTGTTGCAGAGTAATACTTATGCTTAGATTGATCATAATATTCTTTATACTCAATCCATGTGGCTGCAATGTTTTGAAGACTGTCATAAATTAATTTATACTCGCCTCCGCTGGGTTTGGTTAACATGGCTTCAGCAAGTTCTTTAAATTCAAATTCAATATTTTTATTACATCCTTGTATCATCCAAAGTTTGAAAAGACCGATTAATACTTTTGTGTCATATGTGTTTAAAATGGCCCCTTTATCATTTCTGTAGACAATGGGTCGGAATCCTCGACGTTCTAACTCGAATATATTCTCAGACACTACAAGCTTACTCATTGTTTTTGCATGGGGGGTCCCAGATAGAAATGCTCCACTTGCAAGTAGATTTTTTTCAAATATATGTGAACTAAATTGCTTTTGATATTCTCTTTTATAGAAAAGAACGTTATCAAGAAGTTGTATTGATATAGAAATCAAATCTAACTTCTTTTGGTCGTTTATACTTATATTAAGTCCAGTAGCTTGTTGTAATATAATTGATTTCAGCTGATCGTTTTCTTGATCTTTGTACAAATCAATAAGAGGCTTAATTTCATTAATCTGTACAGAATGAAATGAAGTGAAATATTTTTGCATTTCGTCTACAATAATTTGATCAATTTGTTCTTTATTTATCGGATATTGTTTTGATATCTCTTTTTTCACGACATATAATTCTAGAGCATACTGATCAACAAGTTCAGATAGTTTTGATATCTTCATCACCTTCTTTATATTGATATAAGTTATTATAGGGTACTTCCATCCATAAATGAAGATTTAAACATAGAAGGAAGCACCTACATGAATGCGCAAAAAATACATTCACGTAGGTGCTTCCTACTAGTTTTATTCGAATTCGATTATGTACACTACTACTATATTATACATTAAAGTGTTGTGCGTCAATTTAATATAGTAGTTTATTGAATGACCTGATTTTGTGTATATCATTAAAATACAAGCTAATTTGCTTTTATTTAAAATCTTCATAAAGCACTTCCCACATTGTGCATATAAAATTAACTTTTAACCATATCCTTTTATCGTTAGATAACACGAATATTATTTTCGTTTACCTCGCTTATCAGGGTGCTTTATTGATTGATCAAAAGTATATCTAGATTGAACCAAGCTTATAATATCTTTCCAATCCCTTTTCAGATATTTTACTAGAGTTCTTGAATTAGGTTGACCCTCACTTCTCATTTCATCATAATCTGCTTTATAAAATGATTTAATATTTAATAATTCTTTGTATAAATTATTTAGTAGTTCGATCTCATCTGTTACTGAACTTGTATCTTTAGCTAGATTTAATTCAAAAGATTTTACTATTTCACTCCATTGCTTATTTAAAATGGTTTTAATATTAGACGAACTTGAAATTATCTCCCGATTTCTTTCCGCATCGAATTTATGTTTAGATGTAGAACCAATTCTTATGAATTCAGATTTTAGTAATTCCAATAATTTTAGCTCTTTTGTTTGTATCAAATCATTCTGTTGTACTGGTTGATTAATTTTAGCAATTTTATTTCTTTTTGATGTTAAATATTCTTCGCGTGCACTATTAGCCACTTTAACTGAATTTGTAAAATCATAAGCACTTCTTTCGAAAATATTATCACCAATATAATTATAGATGATACTTTTGGGATCAATATTTTTAAGGAATGATTTTATTACTGGTACTCTCAGATTAAAATCGTATATACCTATGGCTTTTCGAATATATGTTGATTTAGGATCAACTAAAAATCGTTCTATAGCGGTTGCCTTTTTTTTAATGTCTGTATGAAACTCGACAAATTCAAACAAGCCAGAACTAGCATTTAGAATATTTTTGAAGTTATTATTAAACGATGCTTTATGATCCAAAAGAGCAATTTGATTTAAAAAGATAGTCTCTTCATTAGATCTCATAGAGCGGTAATATGCAAAAATATCTACCGTTGAATCAACTGATTTTAGTGGACTTATATTAGATCTGTATCTGATATAGCCAGCAGCACCGACTAAAAAAAATAATTTTGCCAAACTGGATAAAGGCATGAACATTTTTCCGGTATCTAACCAGTACATATTCTTAGCTTGTCCACTAATTGCAAATGGAACGTTTACTTTTTCTTCATAATTACATGAAGCGATTTGATTACTGATTATTTCGCAATAGAGCACTTCTTTATTAAAGAACAATTTCAATTGATCATTTGGTAATTTTTTAACGGTTCTATGCATCTTTCCAAAAAAGGGACGACTTTTATTTTTTAATAGAAGCGCTCGCACTTGATCCCAATCATTTTGTTGAATACTATAACTCAAATGTATATCTTCTAAAGTATCTACTATATAATCTTGAAACATCTTGTTAATATGTCCCTCAATAGTTTTATCTTTAAATCCAATATTATTAAAACTAGCTTGTCCAATAAGAGGATTAAGTATTTTATATTTAATAAAATTAAGACTTTTTACTTCATCAT
>NZ_QGAD01000041.1:0-5107 GCF_005233705.1 Paenibacillus sp. CFBP13512
GTAAAGTTTTTTTGATCATGTTCTCACTGTATATCATATTTTTAATTAATAATTCTTTAACAATAAACTTATTTGATTTTAATAATATTAAATTTTTTGATATTAGTGGTAATATTCTGAACTTTCATGATGTAAAGATCGATTTTTGGAAATCATTATTTCCGTATATTTTTTGGATCATATATTTACTAGTGTTAGCATATGAAATCATCATTAAATCAAAGCACAAAGTATTAATTAGTTTGTGTTGTGGAGCGGCTTTTGCTTCTATGGCTGTCATGTTTGTTTCACCCACGATTTATGCTTCAGGAAATAGAACATTAGCAGTGACAGCTATTTTTATGTGTGTAATTTTATTCGAAAGTTTATATTTAAAATTGAATAATAATTTAATGATTTTATTATTCTCAATATATCCTTTATTAAATATTCTAGCTTTAATGATAAAATGGATTATAAATGGATATTCAACTTTATATTAACTAAAATTAAAGTTTAGGAGTGCATATGTGAAGAAAATCACTGTTTTAGTACCTGCTTATAATGAGGAAGAAGTCCTACATTACTTGTACGATCGTCTTTTTAAAGTTTTTGAGTTATTGCCTTATTATAAATTTGAATTGTTATTTATTAATGATGGAAGTAAAGATAATACAGTCGAATTAATAAAAAAATTAAGAGATCGTGATGAAAGAGTATCTTTTATTGATCTTTCTCGAAATTTTGGTAAAGAAATAGCTATGATGGCTGGTTTTGATTATGCACAGGGCGATGCCATCATAATTATAGATGCTGATCTACAAGATCCACCTGAACTTATACCTCAGATGATTGAATTATGGGAACAAGGTTATGATGATGTTTTTGCAAAACGTAATAGTAGAGAAGGCGAATCATTTTTGAAAAAGTGGACTTCAGAAGCTTTTTACCGATTATTACAAAAATTGACTAAAATTCCTATACAGCAGGATACAGGTGACTTTAGATTGTTAGATAAAAGATGTATTGAAGCCTTAAAATTATTGAGGGAAACACAACGTTATACTAAAGGTATGTTCAGTTGGATTGGATTTAATAAAAAAGAAATTTTATTTGATCGAGATGCTAGATTTGCAGGGGAGACTAAATGGAATTATTTTAAGTTGTTTGAATTAGCGATTGAAGGAATAACTTCATTTACTATTACGCCTTTAAGATTTTCTGCTGCATTTGGTTCCATTATTTCGTTATGTGCATTCGTCTATATGATATGGGTTATTATTAAAACTTTAATTTATGGAAATCCAGTAGAAGGATATCCTTCTTTAATGACTGTTATTTTATTCATAGGAGGAATACAATTAATTTCTTTAGGAATTATTGGAGAATACTTAGGAAGAGTATTTAATGAGACCAAAAGAAGGCCGTTATATTTTATAAATGAGTATAATAACGTTAAAGTTACACCGAATGATCCTAAAAAACACATAAATGGATCGAATCATGAATAATAAAAAAGAAATAATAAGCTATTTGATTTTTGGAGTATTAACTACTTCAATTAATATTTTAGTATATTTTTTCCTTGTTAATATAGCTAATTTAGATTTTAAATTAGCCACTTCTATAGCATGGTTAATTTCAGTACTATTTGCTTTTTTTACAAATAAGAAATATGTATTTAATAGTCAAAAAAAAGTTGTTAAAGAATTAATTCTTTTTTTTGGGGCTCGTTTATTTTCCTATGTTATTGATCTGGGAGGAATGATTGTATTAATTGATGTATTTAATATAAATGATAATATCGCTAAAGTTTTAGTGAATGTCCTAGTCATTATTCTTAATTATTTTATCAGTAAATTATTTGTATTTAAATAATATTTATTTTAATTAATTAAAATATTCTACTTATAAGGAGATTTAATTATGAAATTACTTGTTACTGGCGGAGCCGGTTTTATTGGTAGTAACTTCGTTTTATATATGCTACGTGAACATCCTGAATACCAGATCGTTAACGTAGATGCTCTTACTTATGCAGGAAATCTTGAAAATTTAAAATCGATCGAAGGTAATCCTAATCATACCTTTGTGAAAGCAGACATTGCAGATACAGCTACAATGGACCGATTGGTGGCAGATGGTGTAGATGTAATTGTTAACTTTGCAGCAGAATCGCATGTAGACCGTAGTATTTTGGAGCCGGAGATTTTTGTGAAAACAAATGTTGTTGGTACCCAAGTACTTCTGGATGTTGCTAAAAAGTATAACATCACCAAGTTTTTACAGGTATCTACAGATGAAGTATACGGTTCTTTAGGCGAAACAGGACTGTTTACCGAAGAGACTCCAATTACACCGAATAGCCCGTATTCTGCTAGTAAAGCGGGTGGAGATTTGTTAGTACGTGCTTACCATGAGACTTTTGGTTTGCCTGTTAATATTACACGTTGTTCTAACAATTATGGTCCGTTCCAATTTCCAGAGAAATTGATCCCGTTGATTATTTCTCGTTCTTTGGCTGATGAAGCTTTACCTGTATATGGTGATGGACTCAATATCCGTGATTGGTTGTATGTAGAAGACCATTGTAGCGCGATAGATCTGGTTATTCATGAAGGTAAAAATGGAGAAATCTACAATATTGGTGGTAACAATGAACGTACGAATATCCATATCGTCAAAACAATTTTGGAACAACTGGATAAACCAGAATCGTTGATCAAATATGTAGAAGATCGTTTGGGTCATGATCGTCGTTATGGTATTGATCCTACTAAAATTATGAATGAACTGGGATGGAAGCCTAAGCATAATTTCGAAACAGGAATTAAAGAAACGATTCAATGGTATTTGAATAATAAAGATTGGTGGACTCGTATTGCTTCAGGAGCTTACCAAGAATATTACCAAAAACAATATGGAGATCGTCTAGGAGCAAGTCAATGAAAGTATTAGTAACGGGTGCTTCTGGTCAACTTGGGGTGGATACTGTCAAAGTAGTCCAAGCTAAAGGACATGAAGTATTAGGTTGTAATCGCCAGACACTAGATATTACAAATTTAGAACAGTGTAAGCAAGTCCTCACTTCTTTTCAGCCAGAAGTTATTATTCATTGCGCAGCGTATACGGCAGTAGATGCTGCTGAAACGGATATCGATGGAGCTTATCTAGTGAATGCAGTAGGTACACGTAATATTGTTATCGCTGCAGAAGCGGTACAAGCTAAAGTGATCTATATTAGCACAGATTATGTATTTGATGGACAAGGTATACATCCTTATCATGAGTACGATAATACAGATCCTCAAAGTATTTATGGTAAATCTAAACGTGCTGGTGAAGTATTAACTCAATCTTTATCCTCACGTTATTTTATTGTGCGTACTTCATGGGTATACGGGCTACATGGTAATAACTTTGTAAAAACGATGCTGAAATTAGGTCAGGAAAAGCCACAGCTTAAAGTCGTTCATGATCAAAAAGGTTCCCCAACTTATACAGTGGATTTAGCATCATTTTTGACAGAATTGATGGAAACTGAGAAATATGGTGTTTACCATGCTTCTAATAGTGAATCCTGTACATGGTATGAGTTTACACAAGAAATATTCAAGCAAGCTGTTGATATTCTAGGTGTAGATATAAAAGCTATCATAGAACCATGTGCAACTAATGAATTTCCAAGACCTGCTCCAAGACCTGCTAATTCGGTGATGGAGCATCTATCTATACGGACGAATGGATTTACAGATATTCGTTCTTGGCAAGAAGGTTTAACTGCTTTTTTACAAGAAGCTAAAAGTGAATTTTGAGACTATTATATTCATAAATTTGATCAAGCATTCATTTTAGATAAATTTATCCTTAAATTTTTTATAAAGTTATATAAATATATAATTTTTGGTATTGATAATAAATTAAAAAAGGAGAAGATTTTAATTTAATGAATACTTTTAAATTGAAAATAAAAGAAAATTTCTATCAATTATTTGTTTTATTGTTAGCAGGAATTGTTTTTTCTATTTGGGCTTATCGAATTCCTTTTAATAATGCACCTGATGAGTTAATGAGATATCAAATTCCTCAATTTATATTTAAATACGGAAGATTACCTACTGGGTATGATCCTGAGGTTATATATGGTCTTGGTAATTGGTCCTATGCATTTTATCCTCAGTTTCTTGGTTCAATTTTAAGTACATTTTTTATGGGGATTATAAGTATTTTTAAAAATTCAGATCATGCCATATTATTTGGTGCAAGAATGGCAAGTATTTTATTTGGAATGATAACAGTATGGTTTACTGGGAAGAGTATTGAAATTATAACTAAAAGCAAAATAATATCAATTCTTGGTATGATTCTAATTTCCTTCTTGCCACAATTCACTTTTTTATCTAGTTATGTGAATAATGATATTATTGCTGTTGCCGGAGCAAGTATTATTGTGTATGTTTCAATAAAAGCTTATCAACATTCTTGGACGATTTATAATAGTGTATTATTAGCTATTGGTTTTATTATATGTGGATTAGGATATTTAAATTCTTATGGTTTTATATTAATGGGAAGTTTGTTTTTTATAGTAAGCAATTTTTTAGATTTTAGAAATAATGAATTAAATTGGAAAAAAATAAAATTATATACTTTAATTGTATTTTCATTAAATATGATAATTAGTTTTCCATTTTTCATGAGAAATTATATATTGTATAATGATTTTTTAGGAATGAGAACTTTTCGTAAAGAATATACAAGATGGTTGTCAGAAGGTGGACAAATTCTTCAACAACCTTACCAAGGAAATATATTTAATCTTTTAAATGATACAAATAATATGAAGATTATTTTCCACTCCTTTGTTGGACAGTTTAATTATATGACAATTATTATGGAAAAAAGTTACTATAATTTTTATTTATGTATTTTCATTATTGCAATAATTGGAATTATTTATAAATTGGTTAAAAATATACTTACTAGTAGAAAAAAAATTGATAATAAAAAGATATTTCTTAATACTTCAATAATATTAAGTTGTTTAATCACAATTGGACTACATATTTATTATATGTTGAAAATTGACTATCAGGCTCAAGGAAGATATATTATGGCTATTTCTAGT
>NZ_QGAD01000042.1:0-1922 GCF_005233705.1 Paenibacillus sp. CFBP13512
ACCTGTAATATCTGTCAATGCTGCGCTTGGTGTTGGTGTCGTTGGAATGTCAATGCCGCTGTATGGCAATGTTGTAATTTCAGTTTCGGTTCCATTAATGTTCACTCGTACTGACAATTCCCCTTGAGCATTCGGGAATGTAAATACGATTTGTGCTGTTCCATTACTTCCGGCTACTGCTGTTCCTAAAACGTTGTTGTCTGCGTCGTATACTTTCACCACTTCGCCTACTGCTACTCCTGTGATATTGACGGTTCCTTGATCACCTGTGATGTCTGATAATGTTGCGCTTGGTGTTGGTGTCGTTGGAATATCAATACCGCTGTATGGTAAGGACGCAACTTCAGTTTCCAATCCATTTGTCGTTACTCGCACTGACAATTCTCCTTGAGCATCTGGGAATACAAATGTCAATGTTACTTGTCCGCTTCCATCTGCTGTTCCTGTAGCAAGCAATTCATTATTAGCACTATAAATATTGACTGGAGCTGCTGCTGTAACACCAGTAATTCTTACTGTTCCTCGATCACCGATGATATCTGTAATTACAGCATCAGGTGTTGGTGTCGTTGGAATGTCAATTCCACTGTATGGCAATGTTGTAATTTCGGTCTCGGTTCCATTGATGGTTACTCGTACTGACAATTCTCCTTGTGCATCTGGGAATGTAAATACGATTTGTGCTGTTCCATTACTTCCGGCTACTGCTGTTCCTAATACATTGTTGTCTGCGTCGTATACTTTCACCACTTCGCCGACTGCTATTCCAGTGATGTTCACTGTTCCTTGGTCACCTGCGATGTCTGACAATACAGCATCAGGCGTTGGTGTCGTTGGAATGACAACTCCACTGTATGGTAATGTTGCGATTTCTGTGTCCGTTCCATTGATGTTCACTCGTACTGACAATTCCCCTTGTGCATCTGGGAATGTAAATACGATTTGTGCTGTTCCATTACTTCCAGTTACGGCTGTGCCTAGAGCGTTGTCGTCTGCGTCATATACTGTTACCGTTTCGCCGACTGCCACTCCTGTAATATTGACCGTTCCTTGATCACCTGTAATATCTGTCAATGCTGCGCTTGGTGTTGGTGTCGTTGGAATGTCAATGCCGCTGTATGGCAATGTTGCAATTTCCGTTTCCGTTCCATTAATAACTACTCGTACTGACAATTCCCCTTGTGCATTCGGGAATGTAAATACGATCTGTGCTGTTCCATTACTTCCTGCTACTGCTGTTCCTAGTACATTGTCGTCTGCATCGTATACTTTGACGACTTCGCCAACAGCTACTCCAGTAATGTTCACTGTTCCTTGATCACCTGTGATATCTGTCAATGCTGCGCTTGGTGTTGGTGTTGTTGGAATATCAATGCCACTGTATGGTAACGTTGCGATTTCCGTTTCCGTTCCATTAATGTTCACTCGTACTGACAATTCCCCTTGAGCATTCGGGAATGTGAATACGATTTGTGCTGTTCCATTACTTCCGGCTACTGCTGTTCCTAATACGTTGTTGTCTGCGTCGTATACTTTCACCACTTCGCCGACTGCTATTCCAGTGATGTTCACTGTTCCTTGGTCACCTGCGATGTCTGTCAATGCTGCGCTTGGTGTTGGTGTCGTTGGAATGTCAATTCCACTGTATGGCAATGTTGTAATTTCAGTTTCGGTTCCATTAATAACTACTCGTACTGACAATTCCCCTTGTGCATTCGGGAATGTGAATACGATTTGTGCTGTTCCATTACTTCCGGCTACTGCTGTTCCTAATACATTGTTGTCTGCGTCGTATACTTTTACGACTTCTCCGACTGCCACTCCTGTGATATTGACCGTTCCTTGATCACCTGTAATATCTGTCAATGCTGCGCTTGGTGTTGGTGTCGTTGGAATGTCAATGCCGCTGTATGGCAATGTTG
>NZ_QGAD01000043.1:0-1510 GCF_005233705.1 Paenibacillus sp. CFBP13512
ATACAAGAGCTGAAATTACTCAAAGATAGTCTTAATTTAAATGAAAAAAAAGAATTATCAGTATTTAAGAAAAATTATTTAGAAAAATTAGTGCAAGATCCTCTAACTCAATTTTCCAAACACCTTGCATCTAAAGGATGAGATCGAATGAATATTAAACTTAATATTGAACAACAAAAAATGGTTGATTCAGAGGGGAATTTACTAGTAACAGCTTGTCCGGGTAGTGGAAAAACAAGAGCTTTAACAAGCAAGATATCATATGAACTAGAAAGAATAAAAAATAAACAATATATTGTGGCAATAACTTTTACTAATAGAGCAGCAGAAGAAATTCAAAGAAGATTAGATAAAATGAATGTCGATAGTTCGAGTTTATGGACAGGAACCATACACGCATTTTGTATGGAATGGATTTTGAAACCTTATGCTAATTATATAGATAGATTAAAAAATGGATTTATACTAATTGATGAATACAAGCAAAAAAAATTAAAGGAGGAATTGAGAGAAAAATTTAAAGCCCAGAATTTAATAGAAATAAAATGGTCTAGAAAAGGATGTTTATCAGGATCTAGTGAGCAAGAACAAATTATTTTTGATGAATATAATAGGATTCTGATAGAAAATAAGTGGATTGATTTTGAATCTTTATTATATCTCTCATATAAACTCTTGTCAGATAAACTTCAAATAGCAGAAACACTTTCTAGAGTATTTAAGCTAATTTGTGTTGACGAGTATCAGGATACATCAGATTTACAATATGCTATTTTAGGCTTAATTATTAAAGCTGGAAAAGGAAAAACAAATATTATTATGGTAGGAGATCCAAATCAAGCTATATATGATAGTTTGGGAGGGATTGCTAAAACAGTAGAAGAAATCCAAGAAGAAATTGGAGGTTTCCCTGTAACTCAAATGGAGTTTTCAGGAAATTATAGATCTACGCAGAAAGTTATAAATTTTTATAAAAATTTCCAAATTAATTCTAACGATATAAGGGCAAAACTAAATGATAAAAATTCTAAAATAACTTTGAACCAAAAAGTTACTTCGGGATCCTTATCAAATCAGATAGCAAATATAATTACTGACGAATTAAATAAAGGAATTAAACAAAATCAAATATGTATAATTGCTCCTCGATGGTGGTTACTTATTTCAATGGCAAGAGAATTACAAAGTATATTGCCACATATTAATTTCGATGCACCAGGTTTATCGCCTTTACCAAAAGCTTATGATAATTTTTGGTTTAAATTGTCTAAGCTATTATTAACAACATCTTCTTCGGAATTATTTTTGAGTAGAAAAAAATGGGCAAATGAAATAATTGCAGAATTAAAATATATTTCAGGGAGACAAGATTTATATATAAAGGAGAAAGAACTTACTTCGAAAGTACTTTTGAAATTTAGTAATTTCATGATTAATTATTTTGATGAGAACGAAATTGAAGGTATTAAGTATTTAGAAAAATCTTTTGACCAATTTATAAAAAATATTA
>NZ_QGAD01000044.1:0-1391 GCF_005233705.1 Paenibacillus sp. CFBP13512
CGGCACTTCCACCCCCAACCTATCAACCTCGTCGTCTACAAGGGGTCTTACATACTGGGAAATCTCATCTTGAGGGGGGCTTCACGCTTAGATGCTTTCAGCGCTTATCCCTTCCGCACGTAGCTACCCAGCGATGCTCCTGGCGGAACAACTGGTACACCAGCGGTGCGTCCATCCCGGTCCTCTCGTACTAAGGACAGCTCCTCTCAAATTTCCTACGCCCACGACAGATAGGGACCGAACTGTCTCACGACGTTCTGAACCCAGCTCGCGTACCGCTTTAATGGGCGAACAGCCCAACCCTTGGGACCTACTTCAGCCCCAGGATGCGATGAGCCGACATCGAGGTGCCAAACCTCCCCGTCGATGTGGACTCTTGGGGGAGATAAGCCTGTTATCCCCAGGGTAGCTTTTATCCGTTGAGCGATGGCCCTTCCATGCGGTACCACCGGATCACTAAGCCCGACTTTCGTCCCTGCTCGACGTGTCTGTCTCGCAGTCAAGCTCCCTTATGCCTTTACACTCTTCGAATGATTTCCAACCATTCTGAGGGAACCTTAGGGCGCCTCCGTTACACTTTAGGAGGCGACCGCCCCAGTCAAACTGCCCACCTGACACGGTCCCTGTACCGGATCACGGTACGAGGTTAGAACTCAAATGCGATCAGGGTGGTATCCCAACGGCGCCTCGACCGAAGCTTGCGCTCCGGTTTCTACGGCTCCCACCTATCCTGTACAAATCGCACCCCAGTTCAATATCAAGTTGCAGTAAAGCTCCATGGGGTCTTTCCGTCTTGTCGCGGGTAACCTGCATCTTCACAGGTATTAAAATTTCACCGGATCTCTCGTTGAGACAGCGCCCAAATCGTTACGCCATTCGTGCGGGTCAGAATTTACCTGACAAGGAATTTCGCTACCTTAGGACCGTTATAGTTACGGCCGCCGTTTACTGGGGCTTCGGTTCATAGCTTCGCTTGCGCTAACCACTCCCCTTAACCTTCCAGCACCGGGCAGGCGTCAGCCCGTATACTTCGCCTTGCGGCTTCGCACAGACCTGTGTTTTTGCTAAACAGTCGCTTGGGCCTTTTCACTGCGGCCCCCTCGTGCTATTCACACTACCGGGGCACCCCTTCTCCCGAAGTTACGGGGTCATTTTGCCGAGTTCCTTAACGAGAGTTCTTCCGCGCGCCTTAGAATTCTCTTCTCACCCACCTGTGTCGGTTTACGGTACGGGCACCTGCTTCCTGGCTAGAGACTTTTCTTGGCAGTGTGAAATCATGACCTTCGCTACTACAATTTTCGCTCCTCATCACAGCCTGGCCTTGCGATATGCGGATTTGCCTACATATCAGCCTCACTGCTTGAACGGACATCCATCAGTCCGCGTCACTA
>NZ_QGAD01000045.1:0-1153 GCF_005233705.1 Paenibacillus sp. CFBP13512
TCTCTCCGAGACGGATCCCGAGTAGTGCGGGGCACGTGAAACCCCGTATGAATCTGCCAGGACCATCTGGTAAGGCTAAATACTCCCTAGCGACCGATAGTGAAGCAGTACCGTGAGGGAAAGGTGAAAAGGACCCCGGAAGGGGAGTGAAATAGAACCTGAAACCGTGTGCTTACAAAAAGTCAGAGCCCTATGAATGGGTGATGGCGTGCCTTTTGTAGAATGAACCGGCGAGTTACGTTCCCGTGCAAGGTTAAGGTGAAAAGCCGGAGCCGCAGCGAAAGCGAGTCTGAATAGGGCGACTAAGTACGTGGACGTAGACCCGAAACCAGGTGATCTACCCCTGTCCAGGGTGAAGGTACGGTAACACGTACTGGAGGCCCGAACCCACGCACGTTGAAAAGTGCGGGGATGAGGTGGGGGTAGCGGAGAAATTCCAATCGAACCTGGAGATAGCTGGTTCTCCCCGAAATAGCTTTAGGGCTAGCCTCGGAAGTTGAGTCGTGGAGGTAGAGCACTGATTGGATGCGGGGCCCGCAAGGGTTACCAAGTTCAGTCAAACTCCGAATGCCACAGACTTTATTCCGGGAGTCAGACAGTGAGTGCTAAGATCCATTGTCGAAAGGGAAACAGCCCAGACCATCAGCTAAGGTCCCCAAGTGTGTGTTAAGTGGGAAAGGATGTGAAGTTGCACAGACAACCAGGATGTTGGCTTAGAAGCAGCCACCATTGAAAGAGTGCGTAATAGCTCACTGGTCGAGTGACTTTGCGCCGAAAATGTAACGGGGCTAAACACACCACCGAAGCTATGGCTTGATACTTTGTATCAGGGGTAGGGGAGCGTTGAATGAAGATTGAAGGTGTACCGCAAGGAGCGCTGGACCTCATTCAAGTGAGAATGCCGGTATGAGTAACGAAAAGATCAGTGAGAATCTGATCCGCCGAAAACCCAAGGATTCCTGAGGAAGGCTCGTCCTCTCAGGGTAAGTCGGGACCTAAGGCGAGGCCGAAAGGCGTAGTCGACGGACAACAGGTTGAAATTCCTGTACCACCGAAAGCCGTTATGAGCAATGGGATGACGCAGGAGGATAGTGACGCGGACTGATGGATGTCCGTTCAAGCAGTGAGGCTGATATGTAGGCAAATCCGCATA
>NZ_QGAD01000047.1:0-928 GCF_005233705.1 Paenibacillus sp. CFBP13512
ATATAAAGATGTCTTTCTTACAAGCATTCAAGTAATAACTCTAAGCTAAAGGAACGTATCCATTTAATTTAGCTCGTGTAATGTTAAAGGATGATTCTAACATAATTAATTTATGACTATGTAAAAAATAATTAGTATTTAATTAATTTAAACATAATCATAAATTATTTTATAGTTACATGATTACTTATTGATCCACAACTCATTATGTAACTATGTTCAAATAACTATGTGATACTATTCTAATTTAATTAAGTTCAAGCTTTCTGTTACGAATTAGTTAGTCTCACATTTAGGTTTGTTTAAATTAGTGTATGATTGAAAGCCATTCTCTGGTGAATTCATTAGTAATGTAATAACTCCAGAAATAATAGAAGGTTATCCATCTTAATGAAATGAGTTATGGATTCATGAGAGTATCAGGGATACCTTTTGCGTATAAAGCAGTTTGTTGAGTCAATAGGTATTCTAAAAACGCATCAAATCTCAAATGTTTAATTGCTACTATAGATAAAAAACTGAAGTCAAAATCTCAATTAAAAACTTTGAGTTTACTTTGCTACTAGTATTATTCGAATCTTATTTATTAGTCAGATTTAGAGATCTAGCTGGTGATTCTTGTATAGTATAAATGTTATAACGAGTATGCCTCATTCTGATACTGCTTGGATAAGGATATAAACTCGTTTAGATTATTAAGCCTACGATTGCTATAGCTTAATAAAAACCACTTCAAAGGAGTTGAATTTCTTTAGGTAAAATGTTCATACTAGCATTCAATAGAAGCTAATTATAATCTAAGTGTTTAATAATTAGTTTATAATTATATACTACTTATAAACTAATTCTTAAAATCACACTATTTCTTTTTAATTGTATAATACTTATCATTTCTAAGATGACTTCAGTAAGTTAGATCAAAAAGACA
>NZ_QGAD01000048.1:0-789 GCF_005233705.1 Paenibacillus sp. CFBP13512
ATATTTTCTATTTTTCTTTCAATATTCATTTAGTAATACCTCCTCATCGAAAGGGTATAAATGAAACTTATTTATAATAGATAAAATATCATAAGATTTTAATTTCCAAAAATTAAAGTGATAATATAAAGGATCTTTAGTATGTTCAACTTCGTTTCTTTCTATAAGTCCAGTTCCTATATCAATATCTCCAATAAAATAATAATCGAAACTATCAATATTATCTGAATTTAATCGGTATTTAACTTCATTAATTTTTTTTTCTGTATCACTAATATTACATTCATTTGTATTATCAACATTATAAAACTTAAATAACGATATAGAGTATTTCTCCCTACTATCATAATTTACAATATTTTCATCAGTAGGTGGTTTAAAATTAAGCCCTAGCTGTTTTATATAATACTCTGGCAAAATATCTTTTAGCCTAAAATCTATTTTATTTTTCTGATTATTACAAGTTATACTTTTTAGTTTTGCTTCTATATGTGTGGGCAGAAAAAAAATTTTTTTTATATCATTACAAGGTTGTTTAATTTTAAATTTTTCGCTTCGATCTTCTACAAAAGTTAACGCAGTATCAAAATCATCTACAGATTCTATCTCTTCTCCAAGACTTTGTTCTAAAGATGCCATTCTCAAATCTATTTTAGGATTTAAAAAACGAACTACATTATTAATTTTTAAATATCTAATATCTTTAAACATTTTATCTTCAGTATCAATTTCAACCTTTTCAAAATCTGTTTTTAAAAATACAAAATCTCTATGATTATGGTGATATTC
>NZ_QGAD01000049.1:0-575 GCF_005233705.1 Paenibacillus sp. CFBP13512
TATTGCCGATATATATAGTAGCAGCCAAGAAGAACGTGATCACGATCAACTTGACAGCAAACCAATTCAATAAGGGATCACATGGATGTGATCACCTCAAATTCCAAGGAGGAAATAACAATGATTATCAATCACAATATTGCAGCTTTAAACACTTCTCGTTCTTTGAACAGTGCGTCTAACGCACAAAGTAAATCAATGGAAAAACTATCTTCAGGTATGCGTATTAACCGTGCTGGTGATGATGCAGCAGGTCTAGCAATCTCTGAAAAAATGCGTGGACAGATTCGTGGTTTGGATCAAGCTTCTCGTAATGCACAAGATGGAATTTCTTTGATTCAAACAGCTGAGGGTGCACTTAACGAAACTCACGATATCTTGCAGCGTATGCGTGAACTAGCAGTACAGTCTGGTAACGATACAAATACGAGTACAGATCGTGGAAATATTCAACAAGAAGTAGATCAATTAGCAAAAGAAATCACTCGTATTTCAGATACAACAGAATTCAATACGAAGAAATTGCTAAATGGAGAAGCATCTACAAATGCTTTAACATTCCAAATTGGTGCAAA